>JAJYBT010000438.1 GCA_021778875.1 Acidobacteriota bacterium
CTTGATCGGCGTGCGCGCAAAAACGCCGCGCTGGTAGTCCACTGCCACGCCCGAGTCCTCATACACCGCGTAACTTGAAGTCTGCCCCGGCTTCAGCGGCCACACATTCACAATCAGCGGGTCCACCGGCTTTTCTCCGGTGTAGCGCATGGGCGGCTGCATGGGCACAATCGCGCCGGCCTTCACGTACACCGGCGTTTGTTCAATGGAGAAGCTGCGTTCCACCGTCGCGGGTCCACTCAAGTGCTTGCCGCTCGGCCACTCGATCCATTCGCCTGCGGGCAGCCACACCTTCTCCGTCGTCAGGCCTGAATCCTTGTCCCCCGGCGCAACCACCGGAGCCACCAGCATCTCATCGCCGAAAAGATATTCGTCCTTGCTGTTGTAAGCGGCATTCTCTTCCGGCGAGTCATAGTAGAGCGGCCGCACAAAGGCGACGCCCGTGTCATACGTCCGCCGCGCCTCAGTGTAGATGTACGGCTGCAGCGCATAGCGCAGTTGGAACGATGATCGCAAAATGGATGAGTATGGCTCCGGATACGCCCAGATCCGCCGCTCTGACTCAGGATTTTTGGTCGTATGCGTGCGCAGAATCGGGCTGAACGTGCCGAACTGCACCCAGCGCGTGTAAAGCTCCGGCGCAACCGAGCCCGGCATGTGGCCGCCGATGTCGTGGCTCCAGTAGGCATAACCCACGTTGGCAGCCGTCGCCGTGAACCACGGCTGAAAGGCCAGCGAGTCCCACACTGAAATCGTGTCGCCGGAGAACCCAATCTGATAGCGATGGTTGCCCAGCCCGCCCCAGCGATGGAAGAGCAGCGGCCGCTTGCCTTCGCGCTGCTGGTCGGTAAAGTGCAGGTAGTTCAGCCACCAGGTATTGTTCACCCCGGCCAGTTTCGTGTCCGGCTCCTGCTGCCAGTCCAGCCACCAGAAGTTGATGCCCTGCTTCTCCAGCGGGTGCAGCACCAGATTGAAGTAGTTCGTTGCCCACTTCTTGTCGGTCGGATCAAAGGGCACATATTTCCGGGTTGCCGGGTCAATGCCCATGGCCTTTGCCATCGCCGGATACGCCGCTTCCCAGGGTTGAATGCCCGATGCCGGATGCAGATTCAGGCTTGTCTGCAGCCCGTCGGCGTGCAGTTTGCCGAGGAACTGTGTCGGGTCAGGGAAGAGAAGCTTGTTCCACGTGTACCCGCCCCAGCCCAGGCTCTCGCCAGACTTGTCCACCTGCCCGGCTGCTTCCAGTTGCTCCCGGTTGATGTGCCAGTCCATGTCGATGACAAACACATCCAGCGGCGTGTCATTCTCGTGGAAGCCTTTGATGATCTCCTCGATCTCCTGGTCGCTGTACGCCCAGTAGCGCGACCACCACGCGCCAAAGGCGAAGCGCGGCGGCAGCGGAATCCGCCCGGCCACGCGCACATAGTCGCCCAGCGCCTTGCGATAGTCGTGCCCGTAGCCGAAGAAGTAGAAGTCCTGGCGCGCGCCGGCAGGCCGCTCCATCACCCACGGCCACGCGCTCTTTTCTCCCTGTAGAAAGCGGAAATCGGCCGAGTCAAACAGAGGCCGTGTCGAATCGTCCACCAGCGCCCATCCTGAGCGCGATACCAGTCCCTCGCCAATGGGCTCTCTGGTCTTGCTGCCCAGCGCGCCATCCAGCGTGCGCGTGGTTCCCTGCAGATTCTCCGGGTCCGTCATCCCCGGATGCCACACCACCGGCTTGCCGTCTACGGTGAGTTCAATACTCAAATCGTCTGCCGAGAAGCGCCCGTCGGCGGTCGCGGTTGGCGCATAGGTCAGCGCAAGCGCGTCCGTCTTCAGCACCAGCTTCCCGCCGCCATTTGTCACATCTTTTGAGAATTTCGGCACGGGCAGTTTGCGATTGATGAACACGAACGATGCGTGGTCCTCAAACTTCCCGTCCGCTGCCCACTCCATGCGAATCAGTTGCGGCGTCAGCACGGTGAATCGTGCCTTGCCCAGCACGACTACGGCTTTAGGATCGGCAGCCGGGTCCGTGACGGGCAAGCTTTGCGGCGCGCCTCCAACCGTTGTGTGCGCCTGCTGCGCCGGTGGAGTGGCCTGTGTTTGCACTGTGATTCCTGGTGAAATTCCTGCGGCGAGTACGATTGCGGCAAAGTGAAGCAAAGAAATACGCACGTCTTCCTCCTTTGTTTTAACTCCATAGGGAAGCCTATCACTCGCTAAAGATGAGATTGAGCACCACGCGCGGCGACGCTATCGCAGCGCGTGATCAGTGGCCGCAAACAGAGATGCCCACCTCAGGCGCGTTCAATCTGCGCTCAAGGTGGGCATCTGTTTCATCGGCGCGCGAAAAATCCTCGCGCGGCCGCAACCGCTACATCGCGATGTGGACCGAGTGCTCCAGGGTGAAGGTGAGCAGCGTCTCCGCCGGCAGCAGAATCTGCTTGTTGCCCGTGAAGGCGCTGCCTGCCGTGCCGCCGCCTGCGCCAACCAGTCCGCCAATCAGCGCGCCTTTGCCGCCGCCGGCCAGTCCGCCGATCAGTGCGCCCAGGCCTGCGCCGCCGCCAATGAACTCAGCGCTGCGCCTGCCCTTGCCCTGCTCCACCTTGGACATGGTGCTGGTAGCCACCGGATAGCTGCCCGAAGCGGCCTGCACGCGCTCCAGCCGAAGAGCCAGTGACGCGCCGCCCTTGAAGCGGCCCAGCGGCTTGGCGTCAATCACCGTGCCCTCGGCGCGCGCGCCTTTGGCGATCACGGTCTGCCCGTCCACCACAACATCGTCGGCGATCGTCGCGCTGAAGCTGTCGCCAGCCTGGCTGATCTTCGAGCCAAGATCCTGATCCAGGCGCACGCGCAGATGCGTGCCCGCAGGCAGGTCCACCATCGCTGGCGGCGGAGGTTGCTGCGGTCCTTGCGGCTGCTGCCCGCCGCCACCCGCATATTGCTGAGGCGATGAGGGCCGCGAGGGACCATTCTGCCCGCCCTGGCCCGGCTGGCCTGCTTGTCCAGGCTGTCCGGGCGCCTGGCCCGTCTGCGCCGTTCCAGGTGCGGAAGGCTGTGCATTCTGGTTATCGGCCGGCTGCGTGGTGCTCTTGCATCCGCTCACTGAAAATGCCACTGCCAGCGCCAGCGCTGCAAAGGGAACAAACTGATTATTCAATTTCATACCGCGAGCTCCTTATTGGGGGATTACGGATTACGGTTCCTGCAATGAGGGGGCGCGTCAGCACCCCCCGGTCACGCCTTGTAGCCTATATGTCCAGATTCTTTACATCAAGGGCATTATCCTCGATGAACTTCCTGCGCGCCTCAACGTCCTCGCCCATCAGCGTGGTGAAAATTGCTTCAGTCTCGGCGATATCTTCCAGCTTCACTGAGAGCAGCGTGCGCCGCTCGGGGTCCATTGTCGTCTCCCACAATTGCGAAGACGTCATCTCGCCCAGCCCCTTGTAGCGCTGCACCTGGTAGTCCTTCTTGCCCTGCTCCACGATGTAGGTGAATAGCTCGCGCGCCGTCTGCTTCTCCACCGGCTCTCGCGGAATCCGCGTCGCGCGCCGAGTTTGCTTTGTCTCAACTTGCGCTTCGGCGCCCTCGGCATCTTCGCCTTCTTCGCCGGCTGTCTCCACTGCGGACGCCTTGTTCGCAAACTCGATTAGGAACGGAGGCTCCAGAAATTCCTTGATCAGCGTGTACTTGGCCATCATCTGCCGGAATTCAGGGCTCGAGACCAGCGTCCAGTCGATGCGGCGCGTTGCGCCCTGCGCATCCGTAAAGCTGATGGACCACGTGTGGTGCTCCTCGTCCTCCACCGGCTCGCTCACCTTGAATTGGAACTCGTCTGCCCGTTCGGTCAACTCAGCATGCAGCTGGGCCAGCTTGGGCGGAACCTCGCTCTCGGCCTTCGATGCAAAATCGGAGCGGTGAACCAGCTCCGCGCGCGCCAGCAGCTCGGTGAGCTTCTCGTTGCGAACCCGCTTGTCCACTTGCTCGACGAAGCCCAGGTACTCATTCAGAATGCCCATGAAGCGGGTCAGGTCGGAGCCCTCGATGCGGCTGGCCGTCTCGCCGTGACGCACAACCATGCCCTCCGACGCGCGGTTCACCATCACCTTCACAAACTC
>JAJYBT010000439.1 GCA_021778875.1 Acidobacteriota bacterium
CGGTAGCGCAGAACCTCAGCCAGCCCCGGACGCGAAAACGAAGCCCGCAGATGCTTCTGCGGAAAGGCCGCAAAGCTCCGGTAATAGCTGTTGAAGAGCCAGGGAAAGTCCGCATCGAACAGCCGGTAGCCCGGCGCAAACTCCCGCAGAATGAACGACTCGAAGAACCACGCCGTATGAGCCAGGTGCCACTTCGCCGGCGAGGCCTCCGGCGACGACTGCACCATCATGTCTTCCGGCGTCAGCGGCCTGCACAGCTCAAGCGTTCGCCGGCGCGTAGCGCAAAACCGGACCCCAAGCTGCATCTGTGCCATCGAGGAAGTGGCCGCGCTCGTCATGCTCCGTCCCGTCTGATGAGTCTACCCGATTCCACTTGCTTTTTTGGGAGCATTGAAAACAAAAGGATAATTCCAAATGCCAAGTCTCCCCTTGACGATTAACCCTCAATCGGTGGTCTAATTTCATTGGACGATGTAAACGGTTTGTCACCCTGATTCCTCCAGTAGGAGGGAATCATGTCCAGGCTCGATAAACGCCGCTTCCCCTCAGTCTTTGCAAGCCTCGCCGCCCTTGCGGCCGCTTCGCTCATGGTTCCTGCGCAGACTCCTCAGGCTCCTGACGTCTCCACCGCACCGCCCTCGCAAACCACAGCCGCTCCCAGACCTCAAGCGACTCCTGAAGAATTGGGCGACACCCTCATGGCCCGTCATCGCTATCAGGCAGCCATTCAGGCTTATAAGCAGGCTCCCGGCAACTCCGCTGCGCTATGGAACAAGCTGGGCATTGCCAACCAGTTGATGCTCAACTGGCAGGAAGCAAGCCGCTGCTACCGGGCAGCCTTGAAATTGGAGCCGCGCAACTCCACATTCCTCAACAATCTAGGAACCGTCTACGACTCGCAAAAGCAGTATGGCGATGCCCAGAAGATGTATCGCAAGGCGCTGAAAATCGAACCCGGGTCCGCGCTCATTCACAAGAATCTGGGCACCGCGCTGCTGGCTCAGCACAAGTACAAGAAGGGCTGGGAAATGTATCAGGCCGCGCTTGCCATCGATCCGCACATTTTCGACCAGAGTTCCGGACCAAGGGTGGAAAACCCCACATCGATCGAGCAGCGCGGCGCCATGAACTACTACATGGCCAGGGGCTGCGTGCGCGCCGGCATGACCGAACGCGCCATCGAGTACCTTCGCATGGCTCTCAATGAAGGGTTCACAAGCCCCAGAAAGATTGCCACCGACAGCGAGTTCGCCGCGCTCCACGGCGTGCCTGCCTTCGATGAGCTCCTCGCCACGGAGAAACAGCAGTAGCTGCCTCGCCCCTCGGCACAACTTCGCCCGCGCTTGCCCCGCTACGCGCCCATGAACATGCCGCCGTTCACGTCCAGCACGTGCCCGGTGATATAAGCCGCCCCGTCCGACGCCAGAAACACCACCGATTGCGCAATCTCCGTGTCCGTCCCCGGCCGCCCCAGCGGAATCTGCGCCATCATCGCCTCGCGCTGTTTCTCATCCAGCACCGCCGTCATCGGCGTCTCAATGTAGCCCGGCGCCACCGCGTTCACGGTGATGCTGCGTGAAGCCACCTCGCGCGCCAGCGACCGCGTAAACCCGATCAGCCCCGCCTTCGACGACGCATAGTTCACCTGGCCCGCCTGCCCCGTGCGCCCCACCACGCTGGTGATATTCACAATGCGTCCCCAGCGGTTCCTGAGCATCGCGGGCAGCAGAGCCTGCGTCAGCAGAAACGCGCCCGTCAGATTCGTGCCCAGCACTTCGTCCCAGTCCGCGCGCTTCATGCGCATCATCAGCCCGTCGCGCGTGATGCCCGCGTTGTTCACCAGGATCTCCACCTTGCCGAAGAGCTCGATCACCGCTTTGGCCCCGGTCTTGATCGACTCTTCGCTGGCCACGTCCAGCGCAAACGCCGCCGCCTGCCCGCCGGCTGCGATAATCTCCGCCGCCACATCTGCCAGCCTGGACTCATTGCGCGCCGCCAGCGCCACCGTGGCTCCGGCCCGCGCCAGCTCCAGCGCGCATGCCCGGCCAATTCCCTGCGAAGCGCCGGTCACCAGCGCAATCCGTCCCTGCAAACCCGCCATATCGTCTTCCCAAACCTCGTGCGCAGACAACGCCGCGTCTTTCCGTCCCTCATTATATGAGGGCGGGGCTCACGCTTCCGGGTGCTTGAATGTTTGAGTCTTCCAGCAGCCCTCAGCCCGTGGGCGCAACGGCAATCGGTGCCCGCCCGGTTGCGCGGATGCTCCTCACCAGCTCGGCCGGCCACACATACACCGCCAGACGCCGCGAGTAGTGCAGCACCGGCTTTTCATCGGGCAGCTCAATTCCGATGGCGGCGGCCAGATCGTTGCGCTCAATCTCAGCCTGCGCATCCTCCAGCGGCCACGGAACATGGTGAATGTTGGCGCGAACCAGTTTCCCGGCCCGGTTGCGGCTGAACAGGCAGTAGCGCTCCGTCAGGAAGTGTTCAAGCGAACCGCTGCGGCTCTCGGCCAGCTTGCGCGTCGGACCCAGCCCTCGATAGCGCGCGCTGAAGATCACCGGCTGGCCAGCGAACCGCCTTCGGCTGTAAAACCAGAAGTCCCGGTCTGACCGCTGCTCCAGCCGCATCTCCGCCCAGTAGTAGGGCAGATGATAAAACGTGCGCGCCGCCGCCACCGCAAGCAGGTTCCCCGCGTCCAGCGAGAAGAAATACACGCCCTGCGTTCCCGTGCGCAGGTCGCGGACGTAGGTGCGAAGATTCAGCTCCGGGAAACTGCTTGCTCCGGGAACCGGCGGCAGCCCCCGGAACTTGATGCGGTCCATCCAGAACGGCACCACACCCAGCCAGGCAGAACCCATGAATGTATCCACCTGCAGGCCTTCGGGCAGCAGCGGCGTAATCGCCGCCGGCTGTACCCGCCAATGCGCAAAAAGAAGATCGTTCCAGCGCTGGGTCATTGCCCAGCGGCCTGTGGGTAAAGGCCGGGGCCACTGCGACGTGCGCACCTTGATCTCCCTCATTGAGCGTCCTCTCCCACCTGCTCTTGAGACGCGCCTACCAGGGCAGCAGACTCATTCCCGCGCCTGAGCCCTGATGACGTATTCTGTTCGCGAGCCCACGTCCATGTCCAGTGAATCTTTCGTTTCCGCAGACGCCCGCAACCAGACTGAAGTCTTCGCCGTCCACGGCGCCGATCCTGAGGTGCTGGCCTACGCCATGGCCAAGTACTCCCGCTCCTCGCTCTCCATGCGCGAGTCGCTCATTGAAATCAGCGCCCAGCGCGCCGAGCAGTTCCTCAACACCTTCTATTTCCAGTACGGCCACCGTTCCATCGCCGACCTGGCTCACATCGCCCTGGCCGTCGAACGCCTCAGCCTGATGGCCGCCATCGTCCTCGTCGACGAGCAGCGCTGGGATGGCCAGGAGCGCTCCACCCGCTACCAGAACTTCCTCAAGTCCGGCTGGTATTTCCCTGATTTTGGGCCGGATACCGCCTCGGCACAGCTTTATGCCGGCACCGTCAAGGGCCTCTTTGCCACCTATGAGAACACCACGGCGGCGGTCCTCGACACTCTGCGCCAGCGCGTTACCCGCCCCGAGGCCATGAAGCCCGAGACCTACGAGCGCACGCTGAAGGCCCGCGCCTTTGACGTGGCGCGCTACCTGCTCCCGCTGGCCACCAACACATCGCTCGGCCAGATTGTGAACGCCCGCACCCTGGAAACGCAGGTCTCGCGCCTGCTCTCGCACCCCGCCGCCGAGGTGCGCGACCTGGGCCAGAAGCTGCGCGAAGCCGCCACTGGCCCAGCCTGGAACATCAACGCCCAGGCGGGAGCAGCCTTCGTCGCCAAACTCGCAGCCGACCCCGAACTGGCCGCTGAGGCCGCCAGCCTGCTCACGCGCGAGGTTCGCACCGCGCCCACGCTCGTCAAATATGCCGAGCCGAATCAGTACCTGATCGAGACGCAGGCCCAGCTTGCGCAGGCCGCAGCGGAACTCTTCGGCCACATTCCCATCCCCGCAGGCGCGCCCGTCGTCGATCTGGTCGAGCGCACCGAGACACTCGAAGTCGAACTGGCCGCCACGCTGCTGTACTCCGCCA
>JAJYBT010000440.1 GCA_021778875.1 Acidobacteriota bacterium
AGTGGTGTTGCAGACCTGGCAGTTCCCATCGATTCCGGCAACCTGCGCGGAGGACAGAGTGACCGTATTGTTGTTGGCGTCAGGATAGGCGAGGTTGCCGGTCTGGTAGCCGGCCGTAGGCACGGTTTGGGTGACCTGCGCGTTCTCTGCCTTGCGCGTGGCCTCATAGTTGGCAAAGAAGAAGAGCTTGTCCTTCTTGATCGGGCCGCCAAATGTACCGCCGAAAATGTTGCGAATCAGCTTGCCGGGAATATTGGGCAGTCCGCTGTCAAACTGGGCCTGCTTGTTAAACCAATCGTTGGCGACGGTAAATGTGGGGCGGTGGTATTCGTATGCGGAACCGTGGAATTTGTTGGTTCCCGACTTGGTCATCATGCTGATCTGCGCGCCCGAAGAGCGGCCGGAGTCTGCATTGGAGTCGCCGGTGGTCACGCGAAACTCCTCCACGGAATCCTGGGTGGCGCGCAGCACGCCGGTGAAGGCGTAGCCATTCACCTGGTCATTGTTGTCCACGCCGTCCAGCGTCACGTTGCCCTGGTCGGAGCGGCCGCCGTTCACCGCGCCCTGGCGGCTGTCCGCCGAAGTGTTCTGCTCGCCGAGGTAAAGCACGCCCGGCTGCAGCGAGAGCAGGTCAGGCACGTTGCGCGTTTCGCTGGGCAGCGCCTGAATCAGCTCATTGTTGGCTGAATTGCCAATCGACGCATCCGCCGTGTTCAGCGTTTGCGCCGAGGCGGACACGTCCACCGTGACCGCGCTGGCTTGCACGCCGAGCGTGAAATCAATGGACGCCGGCTGATTGACAAGCAGTTCAGCCGTCTTGGTCTGGTCGCCAAAGCCCGCGGCGGAAACCTTGATGGTGTATTTGGATGGGAATATCTGCGGAAAAGCGTAGAATCCGGCGCTGCTTGCGGTAGTGCTCGACGTCTTACCGGAGGCATTGTCTGTGATAGTGACTGTTGCTCCTGGAACCAGCGCGCCGGTCTGGTCCTTCACATTTCCGCGAAGAGATGTGGTAGCGCTCTGGCCAAATGCGAGGGGTACGGTGGACAGAATACAAAGAAGCATCCATCCCACAAGCGATCGTTTCACGGCTGTTCCTCCAAAAGGTCCTGAATTGCTTATGTTGCCTTGCGGCTCGTGTACATTCATGCATTGCGGTCTTTGTGACTTCCGCGCAGCACCGGGTAAGAGAATGGTAGGGCTTCCCTCAACGGCTGGGACTCCGCCACATTGGGAAAAGGGTCCGGCCTACCGATTTTCTTGCTCAAAGACGTCGTCAGCGAAGACTGTCGTTAACGGGGGTGATTCCATCTTCAGCGGTATTCACTAAAGATTCAATAAAAAAACCGCACTCGTCAATAAAAAAACAATGCAGAAAGCTCTTTTTTGAGCTGGCGGAAGTTATTGCTGCTGTTGCATTTGCTGCAAATCAATCACGGGCACGCTTTGTTCCGGCGCTTGCTGGGCATGCTCCACCAGCACGGACCAGTTGTCGGGAATGGGCAACTTCTTATCCAGGGCCGGCGGCTGGTCGCTGGCCTCCACATGCACCGCCACATACAGCTCGCTTTCCGTTTTGCCGCGAAAAATGCCGTGAGTCGGCGGCACGTCGGCGTAATCCCGGCCCACCGCAGTGCGAATATGGCGGTGGCGGGCGATCAGGTTGTTCGTCGGGTCAAATCCAACCCAGCCAAGGTGCGGCAGCAGCACGTCAACCCAGGCGTGGGTCGCGTCCGGCGTCGAGCGGTCGTGGTCTTCGCACCCGCGGTAAAGGTAGCCGGAAACATACCGGGCCGGAATGCGCACCTGGCGCAGCAGGGCGATCATGGTGTGCGCAAAGTCCTGGCAGACGCCCTTGCCGCTGACGATGGCTTCATCGATGGGCGAGTCAACGCGCGTGGACTTCGGCACATACTCGAAATACTCAAAAAGCCTCCGGTTCAGCTCATGCACCAGCATCAGCGGATCGTCGCGGCGGACGACCTCCAATTGAGACGCAAGCAGGGTAAGCGCCGGAGTCTTTGCGGCAAAGGTGCTGGGCAGGAGCATCTCCCAGTAGTCGCCGGAATCGATCAATTCGTCCAGCGCATCCCAGGCGTCGGGAGCCAGAAAGCTGGGCACGTCAGGCAGCGACTGCTGCTCCACCACAGACTCGGCAATCACCACCAGCTGCGTATGCTCGCCGGGGATATCGAAGTGCTGCACGTTGTTGCCCAGATGGTCGCGATACGTGAAGACGCGGCAGCGCGGGCTGACGGAAAGCGAGTAGGTGAGGCAGTGCTGAAGGGAGTCCGAGCGCGGGTGCATGCGCGTTTCCATAATGCTCTCGCTGATGGGCTGCGCGTAGCGGAAGCGCGTCAGGTGCCGTATTGAATAGAAATTCATGCTCGGGCTCCGTCAAATGGCCAGCGCGGACTGGATGGAGTAGTGAATGTAGTAGCGGTACACAAGTTCGTGAATGCGCAGGCACTGCTCGCGGATGGTGTGCAGAAATGCAGCCGCATCGCCGGCCAGAATCTCGCGCAGCGAAGTAAAGCCGAGCATCGCGCTCAATCGGCCGATCCCCGCGGCAAGCTCATCCGGAGGCCTGCGGCCGCCCGCGCGCTGGATGGCCTCGATGGCCTGGCGCACGCCGTCAACAGAATAGCGGATGGCGTGCGGAAAGTCGCGATTGAGCAGCAGGAACTCCAGGATATGATCGGGCGTGAGGTCGGCTGTATACACCTGGCAATACGCCTCGAATGCCGTACAGCAGCGCAGAAGGCCCACCTGCTCCAGGTACTGGTAGCCGGAGTGCTCGCGCTCCTGCGCGCCGAACAGTTCGGGCTGATAGACCTCAAGCAGCGTGGCGGTGGCATAGGCCCGCTCAAGATAACGCCCCAGGCGGATGAAGTGCCATCCCTGCCCGTGGATCATCGTCGTGTCGGTAACGCCCTTGAACAGATGAATGCCATCGAGCACCGAGGCAAGCACGTCGCCGATGTTGGAATGGAACTGTGTCAATGCGCCGGGCGAGTGCATCTGGTGATAGAGGCGATTGAGCCGCTGCCACTGCTCTGTCGATATCTCCTCGCGCACCTGGCGGGCATTCTCACGCGCGGCATCAAGGCAATAGGTAATCGAAGCGCAGTTCAGCTCATCGAAAATGAGCCGGCTGGCCATTGCTTCCAGCTCGCCATTCCATTCCAGGTCCTGCGGTTTGCCCAGCGAGCCTACGAGCCGCTGCCAGCGGGTTCCCGCGCTGGTGCCGCTGGTGTCGAGCATCAGGCTCATGGTCACGTCCAGCTGGCGCACAGTGTTCTCCGCCCGCTCCAGATAGCGGCTCATCCAGTAGAGACTGTCGGCAACGCGCGATAGCATCGTCGTACTCTCCCGAACCCCGTGTCTGACTGTTATTCCAGAACCCATGTGTCCTTGCTGCCGCCGCCCTGTGAGGAGTTGACGACCAGCGAACCCTTCTCCAGAGCCACGCGGGTCAGGCCTCCCGGCACGATGTTCACTTTATCGCCAAAAAGAATGTAAGGCCGCAGATCCACGTGACGCGGCTCCAGACGATCGCCGATGAGGCACGGAGCGCGGGAAAAATCCAGCGTGGGCTGGGCAATGTAGTTGCGCGGGTTTGCCTCGATCTGACGCGTAAACTCCTCGCGCTGCTGCGCTGTCGAGTGCGGGCCGATCAGCATGCCGTATCCGCCGCTCTCACCCACCGCCTTCACCACCAGCTTCTCCAGATTGGCCAGCACGTGCCGGCGTTCCTTCTCTTCCGTCAGCAGGTAGGTCTCTACGTTGGGCAGAATAGGATCTTCGTTGAGGTAGTAGCGGATGATCCGCGGCACATAGGCGTAGAGGGCCTTGTCGTCGGCCAGGCCGGTGCCAAACGCGTTGGTCACCGTGACGTTGCCGGCCCGGTAGGCATTGAACAGGCCGGAGCAGCCCAGAGTCGAGTCCCCGCGAAATATCAGCGGATCGCTGAAGTCATCATCCACGCGGCGATAGATTACGTCCACGCGCTTCAGCCCGTCGGTGGTGCGCATGTAGACAATGTTGTCGTGCGTCACCAGATCGCGGCCCTCGACCAGATCGATGCCCATCTGCCGC
>JAJYBT010000441.1 GCA_021778875.1 Acidobacteriota bacterium
CGACTCCTGGGTGAGGCCCTTGAGCGCCTCAAACACCTCGGGCGCAACGCTCTTCACATGGGCCACGCCCTGCACGGTTCCCGTGCCGTCGCGAAAGATGGGGAAGAGCAGCTTGCCGCTCTCGCGCAGGTTGTAGAGCCATCCGCGCAGGGTGACGGACTGGCCCTCATGCTGGCCGAGCGTGGCGATGGTGGCAATGGGCGGAACAGGCGATGGGGCGGCGGTCTCTTCAGGCATCGGCAGTGGACTCTCTTCCCGCGGCGCGGTCTTCCTGCTTTTCCTCAGCGGGCTGCGGAAAAGTGGAACCACGCGGCTTTCTCTGCGCGCCGGCAACCGGCCGGGCGCGCGGACTCTCCAGAATAACGCGGGGCGGCAGGCGCGCCGGTGGCGCCGCGCACACACAGCCCTCACTCGCGGCGGGCGGGCCCGGTGATTTATTGTGCTGTGCGTATGGCAAACACACCCAACAGCGCGCCGCATCCCACCCCGGAAGCCGAAGAGATCTATCGCCGATGGATTCGTTTCCTCGACGAGGAGTTCCTGCGGCATCGCTCGCCGGAGCGCCGCGCGGAGATTGTGCGCGACCAGCTCTACCAGCTCTACCTGGGCCGCCCGCACGGCGGCAAGATGAACATGAGCCTCACCAGCGAGCTGCCCGGCAACGTGCTGAGCCTCTCACTCGACCCCGAAAATGTGACGCTCGAAGCGGAGCACTTTCCAGACATCGACCCGGAGATGTACGCCGTTCGCAAGCCGCTGCTGTGGTTCTGGCAGATGTTTGACCGCTCGCCGATCGGGCTGAACCACTGGCTCGGCATACGCTTCCGCTGCATGCTCGGCCGGCACATCTTCGATCACATGGGCATGGGCGTAAAGATCCACCACGGCGTGGACTTCACCTTCGGCTACAAGCTCTCCATCGGCGACGGCGTCACCGTCCGCCAGGGAGCGGTGCTCCACGACCGCGGCGGCATCACCATCGGCAAGGGCTCGGTGATCGGTTCGTTTGCCCGCATCTACTCGCACACGCATGCGCCCGGCAACTTTGACCAGGTGACGCTTGCGCCCACCGTTATCGGCGCAGGGGCGCGCATCGGCAGTCATGCCATTGTGCTGGGGGGCCAGCCGGTTGCCGCGGGGCAGGTGGTGGGCACCTTCCCGGCAGACCGCGAGTAGGGCCGGCGCCAGCCGCGCATGCTAACCTGAGCTTTTCGGGTCCCTGGAGTATTGGGTTTGCAAGCCACAGCTTTTCTCATTGCCGTTTTTGAGTTCGTGCTGCTCATCTTCTCGCTCAGCTTTCACGAGTGTGCGCACGCATGGACCGCCTCGCGGCTCGGCGACCAGACCGCCCGCCTGCAGGGGCGCATCACGCTGAACCCCATCTACCACGTGGATCCCATCGGCACGCTGATCTTTCCCGCGCTCATGATCTTCGGGCCGTTCCTGGGGATGGGCATGTTCGGCGGAATGCTCGTGGGCTGGGCCAAGCCGACGCCGGTCATCAGCCGCAACTTCCGCAAGATCAAGCGGGATGAAAATCTTGTAACGCTGGCCGGGCCGGTCTCCAACCTGGTTATCGCGCTGGCCGCGCTGGTGGTGCTTATCGTCACCTCAGTGGCCGTACCCGGCGGCCGCCTGGTGGTGATGTCCACCTTTGCCGGAGCCATCTCGCTGCAGGCGCCCTCGGGAACCCAGGCCATCGTGCTGCTCTGCGTGCTGGCCATCCAGATCAACCTGTCGCTGATGTTCTTCAACCTGCTGCCCATTCCGCCGCTCGACGGCAGCCATGTTCTGCGCAACATGCTGCCCTACAACGCCGTGCAGGCCTATGACCGCATGGGCATGTGGGTCAGCTATCTGCTGATGATCTTTGTGGGCGGATTTGTGCTGCGCCTGCTGCTGGGCCCGTCGCTGGCAGCCTTCTACTTCGTGCTCCGGCACGTCTAACGGCCCGCCGCACCGGGAGCAGCCCGGTACAATGAAACCAGCCGCGTCGAGGCCTGCGCCCCGCGACGGCAGCATCCTGTTGGCACCACACCGGAATTGACACGCACCATGCCCGAACAAACATCCTCCTCGCCCCGTCCGCGCGTTCTGAGCGGCATGCGCCCCACCGGCAAGCTCCACCTTGGCAACTACATGGGAGCGCTGGCCAACTGGGTGCGGCTGCAGGACCAGTACGACTGCTACTTCTTCATTGCCGACTGGCACGCGCTGACCTCAGACTATGCGGACCCCTCGCAGATTACGCCCAACACGCGGGACGTGCTGCTGGACTACCTGGCCGCCGGACTTGACCCCGCGCGCAGCGTTCTCTTTTTGCAGAGCAAGGTTCTGCAGCACGCGGAGCTGAACCTGCTGCTGGGCATGATTACGCCGCTGGGCTGGCTGGAGCGCGTGCCCACCTACAAGGAACAGCAGGAGAACCTGACGGGCAAGGACCTCTCAAACTACGGCTTCCTCGGCTATCCGCTGCTGATGGCGTCGGACATCCTGATTTATCAGCCGCAGTTTGTCCCCGTGGGACACGACCAGACGGCGCACGTGGAGCTGACGCGCGAGGTGGCGCGGCGCTTCAACCAGTTCTACAAGCTGAACGGCCGCGATGTGCTGCCCGAGCCGCAGGTGCTGCTGACGCCATCACCGAAGCTGCCCGGCACCGACGGCCGCAAGATGTCCAAGAGCTACGGCAATACCATCCAGATCACCGATCCGGAGACTGTGGTGCGCCAGAAGCTGAAGACCATGGTCACGGACCCGGCGCGCGTGCGGCGCACCGACAAGGGCGACCCCGACAAGTGCCCGGTGGGCGATCTGCACAAGGTTTTTTCCACTCCGGAGACGCTCGCAAAGGTCTATGATGGTTGCCGCTCAGCCGGCATTGGATGCATTGAGTGCAAGAGCTGGGCCGCGGATGGCCTGGTGCAGGTGCTCAATCCCATCCAGGAGCGGCGCGCCGGCTTCAAGGAGTCCGAACTCGTCGAGATCCTCGAGGATGGCTCAAACCGCGCCCGCCAGCGCGCTGAGCAGACGATGCAAGAGGTGCGCACCGCCATGCAGATGACGCTCACCTCCCCGGCCGGCAGGGAATAGCGGGCTACGCGGCAGCTTGAAGAGAGACAGAGACTTGACCGACGAGCACAACAAAGCGCATTCCAAAGGCCACGCCGACGCTGGCAAGCATGCCGCGGAGCAGGCTGAGGCGCCGCCGCTCGTCCTGACGCCGCAACCCGTGCCGGAAGACAAGCCCGCGGCCAAACCGGCCGCCCGCGCGCGCAAGCCCGAGGAAGCGCCCGAGGAGTCACCGTTCTCCGTGACCGTGGGGCACGTGTACGATGGGCCGCTGGACCTGCTGCTCGACCTGATCCGCAAGCAGGACATCGACATCTACGACATCCCCATCGCCAAGATCACGGCGCAGTTCCTCTCCTACGTGAACCAGCTGAAGGCAGGCGATGTGGATGTGGCGGGTGAGTTCATCTACACCGCGTCCCTGCTGATCCACATCAAGAGCAAGATGCTGTTGCCGCGCGCCCCCAGCGGTCCCGATGAGGCCATTGAGGACCCGCGCCGCGAGCTGGTGGAGCGCCTGCTGGAGCATGAGCGCTTCAAGAACGCCGCGCAGATGCTGCAGCAGAAGCAGATGCTGGAAGCCGCCACCTGGACCAACCCCGGCGTGCGCGAGTTCAAGAATGATGCCGCCGCCGAGCCGGAGATTGCCGCTGATACCGTCGACCTGGTGCGCATCTTCCGCGACATTCTGGAGCGCGCCCGCAAGCGGCCCACCTTCAACGTACAGGAAGACACGGTGACGGTGGGCGAGATGATCCAGTTCCTCGGCCGCCGGCTGGCCACCGAGGACAGGCCCGTGGCCCTGCGCCGCCTGCTGAGCCACACCCGCTCAGAGCGCGCGCTGGTGGCCATGTTCCTCGCGCTGCTGGAGATGGTTCGCCTGCAGGCCATCCTGCTGCGCCAGGACCGCGCCTTCAGCGAAATCTTTGTGAAGAAGAGCACCGGCTTTGATTCCGTGATGAACGAAGGTATGCCCAACGCCCGCGACGACTGGCGCTGAACGCGAAGAAAGGGAATTT
>JAJYBT010000442.1 GCA_021778875.1 Acidobacteriota bacterium
GCGCTTTCCCGCGGCATCCGCCACATGGAGTGGACCTTTGACCCGCTGGAAATTCGTAATGCCCATTTGAATATCCACAAGCTGGGCGCGGTGGTTCGCAGTTACTACATGGATTTCTATGGTGTATCCTCATCTCGATTGCAGGGGGGACTGCCCACAGACCGCCTTGTGGCGGAGTGGCATCTTGATTCACCCAGGGTGACGGCCATTCTTGAGGGCCGTCCCAGAGCCGCATACAGCATCGAGGAGCGCATCCTCGTCCCGGCCGCCATCTATGAATGGAAGGCCTCCGACGCAGACCGGGAGCGCGCCATCGCCGTTCAGTCAGAGAACCGCCTCAAGTTTCAGCAGGCTTTCGCCAGGGGGTTGGCCGTGCTGGGTTTTACCCGGGACGCGGAAGGAAATGGAGTCTTTGAGCTGGGTTTGCCCACCCAGACTGAGTTGGATTGACCAGCGTCCATCTGGCCTCAGAAGCTACAAAATGAAGGAAGCACAGGCTCGACGATTGCCGATGTATCGAGGAACGCACCCTTTATGAAAATCGACGGAATCATACTGCGCGAACTACACCTGCCTCTTGTCCGCCCTTTTGAAACCAGCTTTGGCGCCACCCGCGATCGCAGAATCCTGCTTGCTGAGATTCACTCCGAGGGCCTGACCGGCTGGGGCGAGTGCACCGCGGGCGAGCATCCGTACTTCTCATCCGAGTCCACCGACACGGCCTGGCAGGTCATCCTCAACGAACTCGGCCCCATGCTGGCCGCCGAGTCGCCCGAGAACGGAGGCCATTGTCCGCGCATATTTCACAAGGTCCGCGGCCATCGCATGGCCAAGGCCGCGCTCGAAAACGCAATCTGGGACCTGGAGGCGCAGCGTGCCGGCATTTCACTTTCCCGGCTTCTCGGCGGCGTGCGCGACACCATCCCCTGCGGCGTGTCGCTAGGCATCCAATCCTCCATTCCTGAACTGCTGGCCATCATTGAGAAGGAGCTGGCAGCCGGCTATCAGCGCATCAAGCTCAAGTGCAAGCCGGGCTGGGATGTCGAGGTCTTCGAGCGCGTCCGCCACCGCTGGCCTGCCATCACCCTCAGCTGCGACGCCAACTCCGCCTACCGCCTCCGCGACCTGGACCACCTGGCCACCTTTGACGCCTTTGACCTGCTCATGATCGAGCAGCCGCTCTGGCACGACGACTTCTTCTACCACTCCATGCTGCAGAAGCGCATCGACACGCCCATCTGCCTCGACGAGTCCATCCGCAACCGCCGCGATGCGCTCGCCGCCATTGAGATGGAGTCCTGCCGCATCATCAACATCAAGCTCGGCCGCGTCGGCGGATTCTCCGAGGCCATCGCCGTGCACAACGCGGCGCAGGAGCGCGGCATCCCCGTCTGGTGCGGCGGCATGCTTGAGTCCGGCATTGGCCGCGCCCATAACATTGCCCTCTCGACGCTCGAAAACTTCTCGCTCCCCGGCGACGTCTCCGCTTCGGCGCGCTACTGGAAAGAGGACATCATCGAGCCCGAAGTCACCGTCACACCGCAGGGCGAGATCGAAATCCCCGACACGCCGGGCCGCGGCTACGAGGTCCGCGCCGACCTCATCGAACGCCTTACCGTGCGCAAGGAAGCTATTCGCGCGTTTGAATTGGTGGGGTAACGCGCAATATAACCTGGTGTTGCGGAACGAGCGGGCGTTGCGGAGGGAGCGTGGGGCTTCAGCCCCACGGACTGGGCGCAGTGTGGCAACAGTTCGGCCATTTTGAAGCTCTTCCTATCGCTTCCGCCGCCCCCAGTCAAAATGCCGCCCCACAATCCCTTTGATAATCCAGTGGTCCGTCGCAGCGGTGGGGCCAATGCCCACGCCAAAGTTGATCTCCCACTTCGGCGACACGTTCAGGTCCACGGCAGGGAAGAACTGCTGCTGCTGGTCATGCAGGCTGGCGATGTCGCGGATGCTGCCGTAGTCGGCGTAGTACTCCAGCCCGCCGGCCACCACCTTGCTGAAGTCGTAGCTGACCTTGGCGGCGGGGGCAAAGTCCAGCCCCAGGTTCACATCGGGTCCGTGCAGGGTACGCTCCAGCGCGGGATTCACGGCCAGGTACCAGCGGCCAAGCTGTTTGTCCACAATGGGCCGGATCTCCCACGTCCACGTGTCGCGGTCAAAGAAGGCGCGCTGGTAGCCGAACTCCATGGAGAGACTGGCGCCGACGGGCCAGTGCCAACTCTCCGGCACGCGTACGCGCGGGCGAATGTGGTCGCCGACCCACTGGATGCCGGTTCCGCTCTGCTCGCTGGTGAAGAAGTAGAAGCCCACCTCGGCCCAGCGGTTGATGCCCTGCGTAATCTCCACCGTCTCGTGCTCGGCGCGATAGGTGGGGTCAACGCCGTCGATAAACCGGCGCTGGCCGTCCGCGGTAAAGTTCGAGTGCAGCTCCACCATGGTGCTGCGCGGCGGTTCGGTATCGGAGCCGTACACCTGGATCTCGTAGTTTCCCTGGGCGCGAGCCACACCGGTGGCCAGTCCCATCAGCATCAGGACAGAAAGGAAGCTCTTCAATCTCACTCCTTGCGTGTGTGGGGATGCACGGGCGGCGGTTCCCGGCATGTTTCCTTGGATGCACAAACCGGCATGCGGGAAACAGCGTCTGCAGGGTGCAACCGGCCCGAGCCGAGCTTTGGGCAAGCGCGGTTTTAGCCCATGCGCCTGAGTGATATACTCACATGGTTAGGTGCGTCTCCGCGCCGGTATTTTCACCACTACTGAGGTTCCCATGTCAGGCCACTCGAAATGGGCCACAATCAAGCACAAGAAGGGCGCGCTGGACGCCAAGCGCGGCAAGATATTCACTCGCCTGATCAAGGAAATCACCATTGCCGCCAAGAGCGGCGGCGGTGACCCCGACGGCAACCCGCGCCTGCGCACAGCCATCCTGGCCGCCAAGGCTGAGAACATGCCCGCGGACAACATCAAGCGCGCCATCCAGCGCGGCACTGGCGAGCTTGAGGGCGTGAACTACGAAGAGATCACCTTCGAGGGCTACGGCCCCGGAGGCGTCGCCATCATCGTGGAAGTGCTCACCGATAATCGCAATCGCACGGTCAGCGAGATTCGCCACGCCTTTTCCAAGAACGGCGGCAACCTCGGCGAGTCCGGTTCGGTGCGCTTCATGTTCTCCAAGAAGGGCGTCATCGCGGTGGAGAAGTCGGCGGCCACGGAAGAGCAGCTGATGGACATCGTGCTGGAGCACGGCGGCGAGGACCTGAACGACGAAGGCGACACCTGGGAGATCCTTACCGATCCCGCAGCCTATGAGGGCGTGCTCGCAGCGGTCAAGGCGGCCGGCATCCCCACAGTCATGAGCGAGGTCACCATGATCGCCTCCACCTACACCAAGCTGGAAGGTGCGGCGGCGAGCCAAATGATCCGCCTCCTTGAGGCTCTTGAAGACTTTGACGACACCCAGAACGTCTACTCGAACTTCGATATGGACGCCGAGCAGATGGAGCAGGTGGCTGGCTGATCCGTTTGCCGGCAGGCATTCCAAAGAGGGCCGCCCGGTTGTGGCGGCCTTTTTCTGGCAGATTCCCCAAATCATCCGTGAAGGGAAGAGCATTGAGCAGAAGTGTGAAGTGTTTTCTGTTGTTCCTCGCCGCGGGCGCAGCGGCCGTTGCCCAGTCCGCGCAGCCGGCCGCACAGGTTGCAGACGCCTCGAACCCGGTGGCGCAGGTTCGCCAGGCGCGCAGCTGGGAGTACGGTCCGTTCGTGAACTGGGGAAGCGGCCTTGGCAATCGCGATAACTTCCGGTTCTTCTTCACCGGCTTCCAACTCGGCAAGGTGCTCACCCCGGTTGTGCATGCGGGCCCGTTCAGCGGCCAGTTTGAGTACAGCGGCAACATCATTCCGCTGTGGCAGGCCTACACCCCGGCGCCGCACATTGAGACCTTCACCTACAAGGGAGAGCCTTTCCAGGCGCCCGTGGGCGGCGGAACCTACACAGGCGTCAGCATCACGCCGGTCATCTTTCGCTGGAACTTTCTTACCCGATCGCGGCGCATTCAGCCGTGGTTCCAGGCGGCGGGCGGTC
>JAJYBT010000443.1 GCA_021778875.1 Acidobacteriota bacterium
ACCCGCAATCCGCCGCCCACGACCTCGCCCGCGCCGCCCTGGTCCGCACCGGCATCTACAACCGCTGCTGGGTACCCTCCCGTGGTCTCCTCGCGGATAACCCCGACAAGCAGGTCTTTTCCCAGCAGGCCAACATCCTCGCCGTCCTTTATGACGTTGTCCCTCGCGCCAGCCAGAGATCCGTCCTGCGCCAACTGCTCTCCATCGAGCCCGGCACCACGCCCAACGGAGTCATGAGCGCCTCCTATTACTTCCGCTTCTATCTTGCCCGCGCGCTCCAGCATGCCGGCCTCGCCGACGAGTACCTGACCTCGCTCGATCCCTGGCGCAAGCTCCTGCCGCTCCACTTCAGCACATGGCCAGAAGTGCCCGGAGACACGCGCTCAGACTCACACGCATGGTCCGCGCATCCCATCTACGACATGCTTACGCTCGTCGCCGGCATCCAACCCGCCAGTCCCGGTTATGCCACCGTTCGCATCGCGCCGCACCTCGGCACGCTCCAGGCGCTCAAGGCCACTTACCCGCATCCCTCCGGCGATATCCAGGTGGACTATCACCGCCACGGCGCTTCGCTCGATGCGGAGATCACCCTGCCGGGTAAGCTCGCCGGAACCTTCGTCTATAACGGAAAGACCTTCCCACTCAAACCCGGCTCCAATCACCTCCGGGTGCCATAAGTCACGATGATTTAATTCGTTTCCCATGTTTTCTCTTTTGGGCAGTACCAGTTTGGCCACTCCATCAAGAAAATCGATATGCTTCACTGGAAACACTGTTTCCTAGAACCAAGGCAACGTGTTACAACTCGGACATGGCAAAAGGTATTGAGTATGGCAAAGGGTAAGATTTCAACGCCGCCCGGACATGTCAATCTGCGCATGCTGGCGGAGCATCTCGAGCTGTCGCAGACCACCGTCTCGCTCGTCCTCAATGACTCCCCGTCGGCCAAGTCCATTCCCCAGGAGACCCGCAATCGGGTTCTCGAAGCGGCACAGCGCCTCAACTACCGGCCCAACTACTTTGCCCGGTCACTGCGCAAAAGCCGCTCCATGAGCGTTGGCGTGCTCGCGCCAGACCTCAGCGAAGGTTACTTCACGCGCGTCATGAGCGGCGTGGTGCAGGAGCTTACCCGCGCCCACTACTTCTACTTCACCGCCTGCCACGACTGGAAACGCGAACTCATCGAGCAGTATCCGCGCATGCTTGTCGAGCGCGCCGTCGACGGTTTCCTGCTCCTCAACACGCCCGCCGACCACATCACCGTGCCTGTCCCCGTGGTAGCCATCTCCTCCCACAGCGCGGTGCCCAATGTCACCAACATTGTTCTTGACCACCACAGCGCGGTCAGGCAGGCGCTGCTCCATCTTCATGGTCTCGGCCATCGCAGCATCGCGTTCATCCGCGGCCCGCACGCCATTCCTGACTCGGGTATCCGCTGGGAAAACATCCAGCAGGTCTCCCGCGAAATCGGCCTGCGCATTGATCCCGCGCACGTAATTCGCATCGACGCCGCCGGCTGGTCCATGAAGACCGGCTACCACCCCATGGCACCCGAGATCGGCTACAAGCCGATGCAGGCGCTGCTGGAGAAGTCCCGCGGCTTCACCGCCGTCTTTTGCTTTAACGATATTGTCGCCATCGGCGCGATCCGCGCGCTCAACGACGCCGGAATCTCCGTCCCTGCGGACATATCCGTCGTCGGCTTCGACGACATTCTCTCTGCCGCTTACTTCACGCCGGCCCTCACCACCGTCCGCCAGCCCCTGTTTGAGATGGGCCAGCGCGGCGCTCAGGTGCTGCTGGAGCGCATCGCAAATCGCGAAAAGGAGTTCCCGTCGGAGATTGTGATGCCGCCGGAGTTCATCGTCCGCGAGTCCACCGGCCCGGCTCCCGCCAAGCGCTAAGGCGGGCCATTCGCGCCAGTCAGCCGCAGTACGACTGGAACCAGCGGCTCAGATATACCTGCGCATGCGCCTCTCCGCAATAGTGCCGCGCATGCGGAGTATCCGCCGCTTCCTTGTTCCACTTGAACACGGTCAACTGCGTGTCGCTGCAATGGATCACGATCCATCGCACCGGGTTCTGGCTTTCTTCACCGCAAATCTCGCACCGATAGATCGTGTCGATCACCGCATGACCTCCGTTGGGGCTCTTCCATCCTTCGGCATCCAAACCGTTCCTGCGCGGCCAGCGCACGAACATCCCGCAAACGCCGCGCTCCTACTCCAGCATCTGCAGATTCAGCGGCGGCTCCAGCAGGCAGTCCATCTTGCGAATGCCCGCTAGTGCACGCCTCAGCGCCGATGTCTTGCACGGCTCCACGGTCACAACAAACGGCAGAGCCTCCGCCGGATATCCCGGCTTCTGCACAATCGCCCGGATGTTGATCTTCTCATCGGCCAGCGCGCGCGTAATTTCCGCCACAATGCCCGGCTTGTCCCTGACCAGGAAGCGAATATAGTGCGGCACCTCAAACTCCGCGCCAATCCGCGCCGGCACAGACGGTATCTCCACCCGCCGCGACCCGTGCGCCAGCGCCAGCAGGTCGCTCACCACCGCCACCGCCGTCGGATGCCCGCCCGCGCCATGTCCTGAGAACACCACGTCTCCGCCGTACTTGCCCGACAGGATCACCATGTTCTCCGTGCCGCGCGACCACGCCAGCGGCGAGCGATGGTCAATCAGCATGGGGCCCACCGCGGCCGCCACTTCGCCGCCCGACTCCTCCGCACGCGCAATCTGCCGGATCGTGCATCCCAGGTCCCGCGCATAGCTGAAGTCCACTGCGGAAACCGACGTAATCGGCTGCGGCACAATCTCATCCGGATCCACCACCACGCGCAGCGCCAGCCGCATCAGGATTGCCAGCTTCGCCCGCGCGTCAAAGCCGCCCACGTCTTCCGTGGGGTCAGCCTCCGCATAGCCATTGGCCTGCGCCGTGGCCAGCACCGTCGCATACTCCGCGCCTTCCTCCATCTTGCTCAGGATGAAGTTGCAGGTGCCGTTCAAAATCCCTTCCATGCGCTGAATGTGGTCCCCGGCCAAGCCCTGCTCCAGCCCCGGAATCACCGGAATCCCGCCCGCCACCGCCGCGCCGTACTTCAGATGTCCGCCCTTGGCGGCCGCCAGCCGCTCCAGCTCCACGCCGTGATACGCAATCAGCTTCTTGTTGGCGGTCACAACGCTCTTGCCGGCCTCCAGCGCGCGCCGAACCCAGTCGCCCGCGGGCGTCAGTCCTCCCGCCAGCTCCACCACCACATCCGCATCCGAGGCCAGCACGGCATCGGCGTCCTCGCTCCACACCACATTCGCCGGAGTCCAGTCCACACGCTTGCGCTCGACATTCCGATTGAAGATGTGCGACAGTTCCAGCCCCTCGGGCTTCGACTCCACAAGAATGCGAGCCACGGAACTGCCCACCGTGCCAAAGCCAAACAGCGCGATGCGCAGCGGAGACTTCGATTGCGACTCGTGTCCCGCCCGAGTCGCCAGATCCCGGTTCGATAGGGAAGCGTTCTTTTCAGACAACGGAGATTCCTCGTGTATGCAATTCGTGTTGCGCGATAACCCGATGATACCTGAAGGCTACCTGCTGCCGGCCACCCCGCCGAATCCCCGCGTCCGTTACCATGGAATACAGATGCGCCGCTGGCTCTCCATCTGCTTGATTCTGTTCTTCGGGCTGGGACCCCTTACCGCTCTCTCCCAGGCCAGTGACGAGTCGCGTCTGCCTCCCTGCTGTCGCCGGCACGGCGCGCATCACTGCGCCATGTCGGATGCACTGCTGGCGCGGATGCTCCAGGCCAGCGACGGCGCACCTGCATTCTCCGCTCCGGCACACTGCCCATACTTCCCGCAGAGCCGGGCCGCCACCCTCGCCAAGGCTAGCGCACTCCTCACCGCATCCCCCGCCACATCGGCCCTGCTCGCGCTGCGTTATACCCCCGCGGCCGCCAGCCGCCCTGCTGGCGCCGGCCTGCTGCGCACGCACGCCGGCCGTGGCCCTCCCCGTTCGGTCTCCGTATAGTCCAGCCGCGCCACCGCATCCCATCGCCATGCCCACAGGCACTACCACGTCCTGTGC
>JAJYBT010000444.1 GCA_021778875.1 Acidobacteriota bacterium
GATGCCGTGGGCGCAGCAGGCCACGGAGCTGCCGCGAGTTGCGGACTCTAACAATGCGGCGGGTATCCCGTTTCGCTTTGCCGCGGATGGCCCAGCCGGTCCGGGATGGGCGCGGCCGGATGAGATTGCGCGGGCGTATTTCCACGAGGACCTGACGGCGCTGTTTGAGCGAACGCTTCGGCTGGATCGCGGGCTGCCGGAGAGGACGGCATTGCGCTGGATCTTCACGGGGCCGAATGCAGGATTCACGGTGGAGCTGACGTCGAGCTCGGTCCGGATAGCGGAACGCTACTACAACTCGATGGGGTTCTATGGGGGCCAGGGGAACTATCCGGTCAAGGAGGTTCTTGCGCTGCAGAAGCAGTTCACTGGCGAAGCGCGCACGGTTACGGTGATTGCGGA
The DNA here is from genome assembly GCA_021778875.1 of Acidobacteriota bacterium. The sequence goes on from JAJYBT010000444.1 coordinate 403, forward strand.
TGCGCATCTGGCTGTGAGAGTGCTTGTGAACGGCGTACAGATGTTGGAGGCGCCAATGCTCTTTGACGTGACGCGCCATCAGCTGATGTATGCGGCGCCGCGCACGGCGCATCTGGTTGTTGCAGGAGTGATGACGAAACCGGAGCAACAGGCCGTCACGGTGACGCTGCGGCCGTCCGAGAAGCACCAGACGATGCTCGGCTTTGGCGGCAGTCCAAGCATTCCGGCTTATGCGGAACTGAGCGACGCGGGCAAGCGGCAGTACTGGGACATTTTGAAGAGATACAACCTGCTGCTGTCGCGCGAGTATCCGATGGGGACGGCGCTCAAGCAGGATTTGAGCAATCTGGAAGATCTGCACGATGCGGCGCCACACTACTACGGCGATAACTTCCCGAACGGAGAGGTGTCGAGCTTTGCGTATAGCCGGCATGTGCTGGCACTGGGCGGGGATGTGGTGTATGAGATGTGGGCGCTGCCGGCATGGGCAACGGCGCCATACCAACGCGCGGGAGTGATTGACGCATGGAACAAGCCCCTGAAGCGCGCTGCGAATCCGGAGGAGTATGCGCGGATCGTTGTGGAGTATTGCCGGAAGGCGAAGGCGGCGACGGGGCACGCTCCGCTGATTGTGGGCATTCAGAATGAAGCTGAGGAGCCACCGGAAGTCTTTGCCCAGATGACACGGACGCTACGGCACAGGCTGGATGAGGCGGGCTTTCAAACGACGCAGATCCACATGGCTGACGCGAGCTTTATGTTCCTGGGCATTGGGCGTGCGAAGGAACTCAAGAAAGATTCGGCTGCATGGAACGCGACCGACTACTCCGCGACACACGAGTACGATTTTCAGGAGTTTCTGGCGAATCCGGACCTTTATGACGCGCGCATGCGCGCCATGCACGAGGCGAGTGCAGGCAAGCCATTTCTGGCGACGGAGATCTGCATTAACGATCCACATTATCAGGAGCCGTCGTATCGCATTGCTCTGCAGACGGGGCAGCTATATCACAAGAATCTGACCGAGCTGGACGCTGTGGCGCTGATGTATTGCTGGCTGTTGCTGGATGTGGAACAACCAACATTTGCAGGATCGCGCGCGCTGCTGGAGCCGGACCGGACGCGAGGCTGGGTGCCGGTGGCCACGAGCTTTCAACTGCGCGTGCTGGGCGCGTACAGCCGGCACGTTCTGAAGGGCATGCAGCGCATTGGCGCTGAGAGCGATGACCACGATTTGCTGACGACCGCATTTGCCAGTGACCGTGGCGAGACGCTTGTCCTGCTGAACCGTTCGGTTACGCCGAAGATGGTCAAGGTAGATGGAGCGCACGGGGCGTGGGTTCAGATGGAGCGCACGGGGCTGGAAGAGGAGAATGCCGTGGCTGCGCCTGCTGCCGAGGTTGTGGTTCAGCCGGGTGAGATCGTCGTGCTCTCCACCTATGCATCGCCCACCGCGGACGCGGCGAAATAGGGACTGCCAGGCGGACTGTGCGTGCATTCGACGCTGCACGCGCGGCGGATCGCGCTCGATAGAAGAATGGCAAGAGGTGAGATGTGAGTTTTGGCTTGAGAGCTGCGTGGGGATGCGTTTTCATGATGACGGCCATGGCTGGCTCTGCCCAGGTGGTTATTGATCATCACTGGTCGAATACAGACGCACAGAGCCTGATCGGTCTGCCGATGGGCAGCCACAAGACAATCGTGGACAAGCAGGGGAATCTGAAATGGTCGCAGTGGAGCCTGAAGCGCAGGCCCCTGGACTCTCCCATTGGCTTTAGCAGCCAGATGGATGGCGAGCTGGCGATACAGGCCTTCGCGGGCGGGCAGGCTCTTGCGATGAAGAGCCAGGAGTTGTATCGAGGAAGATATCCATTCGTTGAATCGAAGCTGGAGGCCGGGAGCGTTGTTTTGGATGAGCTGGCCTTTGCCGTGGATCCTGACGCCAAGCGGGGCGCGATACCCACGGCCAGTTCCGGAGCACGCGGCCTTGATGTTGTGCGATTGAGACTGACGAACAACGGAGAGAACGCGATCGACACCACGCTGAAGCTGAACGGTCGTGAACGCAATCTGCCTGGCCATGTGGTCAGCACGATGCTGGAAAACGGCGCGGGTGAGGATGTTGCCCTGGTGACCGAGGCTGCGGGCGCGACAGTCAGTGCGGAGGATCGAGGCCTGACGTTGGCTTTGCATATCACTCTGCCTGCACATGCGACCAGAGATGTTTGTGTTCATGTGCCGTACGAGTGGCCGGCGAAACGGAATATGGAGTTATCCCAGGAAAGCCCGGAGGTGCTGCTGCGCAAGGCTGTTGAGCAGTGGGATGGACTGTGGGCGCAGGCGACGAAGTTCGACTTTCCGCAGCGTGAAATGAGCGACTTCTACTATTCCTCGCTTGCCTACGTGCTGATTCTGACGGAGTATGATGCGCGCGGTGATCTGTGGACGCTTGATGGTCCCGCAGTATATCGGCAGTACTGGGGGCGCGGCGAATATTTTCAGGCGCGCGCTCTCGAAGTGGGCGGATTTTTGCGACCCGCGCGCGAAAGTGTGGAGCATGCATTTCACATCATCAATGATGATGGCGAGTGGGATGGGCCACCCGCGAGCGGCTGGCCCGCGTGGGACAACGCCGGTGGCAATGTGGCTGCGGCGTGGGACTACTACCTGTTTACACGAGACCGGAAGTGGCTGGCGGCGGCTTATCCTTACATGCTGCATGCATCGGAGTGGATTCGCGATCATCGCGAAGAGAGTTCGCTGGAGGGCGTGAGCGACGTGCCGGAGGGCGCGCGGCCTGTGCGGCGCATGATTGCTTCGCGATGCAGGCCGGAGCCGGATCCTCCGCTACAGCCCGGAGAGAAGCCGTACTGGTATGGCCTGTTGCCGTGGAGCTATGGCGACTCGGGGCTGCCGGAAGGTCACTCGTTCTCGCATAATTTTCTTGCTGCGTATGCGGAGCAAGCGACAGCAGAGGCCGCGCAGACACTTGGTTATATGAACGATGCAACGTGGGTCCGTAAAGAGTATGACGCGTATACGGGCGCGATTCGCGAGAGTGTCCGCCGCGCCGTAACACTGGAAAAGGAGACGCCGCCGTATCTTCCTGCGATGCCAACGTATCCGCAGGGAGCGTATTCGCAAGGCTTTCTTGCGGTGTATCCCACGCAACTCTATTCGCCGGAGGATCCGCTCGTCTCGGGTTTGATTGCGCGCATGGAGCGGGAAGAGAAGCAGGGTTTGCCGACCAATGTGGCGTGGGCCGGTCCGGCGGGCGTGTGGGCGGGCGAGTCCATGAATATGGCTGAGACGTATCTGTTGCGAGGAGAGAAGCAGAAGGCGGCGAACATGCTTGCGGCAGCACTGAACCACAGCTACACGACGAAGGTGTGGAAAGAAGAGATCCTGGTGGATGTGACCCTGCCGCGTGCGTGCGAGACTCCGCACAGCAAGCACAGCAATATGGAGGGCACGGGGGACATGCCGGAGGCGTGGGCGAATGCAAACCTTGTGCTGCTGCTGCGCGACATGCTGGTGAATGAGCGCGACGGCAAGTTGCATCTGCTGGCAGGCTTGCCGGCAAGCTGGGTTCCGGTGGGCAAGTTGGTTGTGGTGCAGGATGCTCCGGTGACAACCGGCGGAACGGTGAGCCTGCGCGCAGAGCATGTATCCAAGAAGGTGTGG
>JAJYBT010000445.1 GCA_021778875.1 Acidobacteriota bacterium
GGCTCGGATGGATTCAGCGGCATCTCCGCCAATCCCACCATCGGCTACCTCTCGGACTTGCTGGTGGGGCTTGGCAGCAAGACGCTGCTCTCTGAATTTCCTGAGCTGCATGGCGTGGAGCAGGAGCTGATCAACCGCTGCGCCACAGACGAACTGGCCCAGCGATTCTACGACCTGATGCATGCCTACTCCGCGCGCGCCAAAGCCGTGCATTCTGGATTTGAAATGAATCCCTCGCCGGGCAACATCGAAGACGGCTTAACGACCGACGCCATCAAGTCAGCCGGCGCGGCGCGCAAGGGCGGCGTGTCAGCCGTGCGCGATGTTCTCGACTTTCCGCAGTACGCCACCAGGCCGGGGCTCAGCCTGCTGTGTACGCCGGGCAATGATGTGGAATGCGTGACGGCGCAGGTGGGCGCGGGTGCGAATCTCGTTCTCTTCACCACCGGCCTTGGCACTCCCACCGGCAATCCAGTTGCGCCCGTGGTGAAAATCTCCACCAACTCCACGCTGGCCGGGCGGATGAGCGACATCATCGACTTCGATGCCGGCGGCATCGTCACCGGTGAAACCACGATCCCCGCCTGCGCGGAGAAGCTGCTGGACGTGTGCATTCAGGTGGCCAGCGGCGAGCGCTTCACCAAGGCCGAGCTGCTGGGCCAGAACGATTTCATTCCCTGGAAGCGCGGTGTTTCGTTGTAAGACATTGGGACGGCGCGCTAGCCAAGCCAGCTATTCCAGCAGCGATCCAATCACCGCCAGCGCGGAGATCGCCGCTGTCTCCGCGCGCAGAATGCGCGGCCCCAGCGACACAGCGCGCCAGCCGTTCGCATCGAACAGAGCTTCTTCCGCCGGAGCCCATCCGCCTTCGGGCCCAATGGCGATTTCCAGCACCGGCGTCTCCTCACCCGCTGCGGCGATGGCTTCTTCCAGGGCGTTACGCAGCGTGGTCGAGCGCTCCTGCTCAGCGAGCACGATGTGCGTTGCTGCGGACGCCGCACGCACATGCGTCTCGATCGAAGCCGGATCATGGATCACCGGTACATCCGAGCGCCGCGCCTGCTGGGCTGCTTCCCTGGCAATGCGCCGCCACCGCTCCGCGCGTTTCGCCGCGGCCTGCGCCAGATGCTTCTCGGTTCGCCGCGCAATGATGGGTGCGATGGCGGCAACGCCCAGCTCGGTGGCTTTTTCGATCGCCCATTCCATGTGGTCAAACTTGTAGACGGCCATGACCAGCGTGACGGGAAGCGCAGGGTCGGCTTCGAGCTCGGCCAGCAGGTTAAAGCGCACTTCGCCGTTCTCAATCGCGGCCAGCTCCGCATGAAACACGTGGCCGCCCGCGACCACATCCGCTTCCACGCCCGGCAGCGCTCGCAGCACGCGAATCATGTGCTCAGCCTGCGTGCCGGTAAGAGTTGCAGTGGCTTCATCCCAGTGTTCGGCAATCCAGCGGCGGCGTGTCATCAGTCGTTCCTCGTGCCTGTTGCGCTTACCAGTTTAATCCTTTTCCAAAAACACTGAAGGGGACGCATTGAGCGTCCCCTTCAGTGTTGCCTTTTGGTTGGATTACCCGTTACTTCTTCTTCGCGGCTTTCTTCGCGGCCTTCTTCGCGGGTGCCTTCTTGGCTGCTTTCTTCGTTGCCATTTGCCTATTCTCCCTTTTCGATGGGTTGCATCGAAACTGCATTACTAATTGCAGTTGAGGAATGTATAGATTCATGCTTGCTCAGTGTCAAGCAAAAAACGTATGTGAAGTGGAAAAAGTGGCAACAATTATTTACTACGGAACTGCGCATCGCCGGCCGGGCTCAGAGAAGGTGGTGCGACTTGAGCAGTCCAAGAACGAGACCCGTGATGAGATCGTGCCAGCTGTGCGCGAAAATTCCCGCGCGCAGACTGCGGCGAAAATGCGCGAGCAAGCTGAACAACGCGCCGAAAACAGCAAGCAGCACCATGCTTCGCGCGCCCTGGTATCCATGCGCCGCACCGAAGACAAGCGCGGAAAACACAATGCCCGCGGCCACGCCGCCACGCGCCCACGCGCTGAACTGGCGCTGCAGATAGCCGCGAAACACCGTCTCCTCAACCACGCCGACAAGCATGCAGAGCAGCACCCAGCCTGCAAGCTCTTCAGCATTGCCGGGCGCCAGCTGCGCCAGCATGCGCGCATTCTGCCGCTGCGAGCTCACCTGCGGCGCGGCCTGCCCTGCCGTGGGATGGTTCCGCTTGATGATCGCTTCGGTCCCTGCCCAGGCAATGCCAATCGTGCCCAGCACCATCAGCGCGCCGATCCAGAAAATGAGAGCGATACCCAGATCGCGCGCGACGCCGCGCAGGCCGCCGTCAATTGAGCCCAGCAGTGAGCGCAACGGAATCCTGTGCAGGCGCAGCCCCAGAGCCACCCAGCCCAGCATCGCCAGTTCCATGACGGCCGAAGTCCCATAGGTTGTGAGCCGCGACGGCGTGCCGTGCAGCATGGCAATCCGCGAAGAGCCGGTGAATGAGATGCCGAGAATCGATGCGATGAGCACCGCGGTGTGCCACGCAGGCGCCAGCGTTTGCGGCCCTGAGGCAGCAGCGGGCTCTTGCGGAGTCTCAAGCAATGGCGTGTTCGCAGTTTCGTTGTCCTGCATCTCCATTGCAATTCTCCCCGGCTGTGTTGCGGAATACATCCGCGTTCTTCGTGCGGCCAATCAGGGCAACCGATTCGCCGTTCAGCACTCGATTACATTCAAGGCGAGTCCGCCCAGGCTGGTCTCCTTGTAGCGAGACTGCATGTCCAGCCCTGTCACATACATTGTGTGGATCACCTGATCGAGCGAAACCTTGTGCGCTTCCGACTCATTCAGCGCGATGCGCGAGGCCTGTACGGCCTTCGCCGCGCCCATCGCGTTTCGCTCGATGCAGGGAATCTGCACCAGCCCGCCGATCGGATCGCAGGTCATTCCGAGATTGTGCTCCATGGCGATCTCGGCGGCGTGCTCCACCTGTCCGTTGGTGCCGCCCATCGCGGCCGTCAGTCCTCCGGCGGCCATGGAGCAGGCCACGCCCACTTCGCCCTGGCAGCCCACCTCCGCGCCGCTGATGGATGCGTTCTCCTTATAAAGGATGCCGATGGCCGCCGAGGTGAGAAAGAAGCGCATCATCCCTTCATGGTCTGCCTCCGGCACAAAGCGGTCATAGTAGAGCGCCACGGCGGGCACCACGCCAGAGGCGCCGTTGGTGGGCGCGGTCACCACGCGGCCGCCCGCTGCGTTCTCTTCATTCACGGCCATCGCGTATACCGTCACCCAGTCCAATGGAGCCAGCGGATCGCCGCGTACGCCGTCAGCTTCCTTCTCGCGCAGCCGTTCCGCAAGCCGGTGCGCACGGCGGCGCACGTTCAGACCGCCAGGAAGAATCCCTTCGGCCGCCATGCCGCGCCGCACACATTCCTGCATGGTCTGCCAGATGCGATCGATACCCTCCCGCACCAGATCAACCGGCGCGCGCGCAGCGTTGTGCGCGACGAGCGCGCACTCGTTTTCCAGCATCAGCTGACTGATGGACAACTCGTTGGCATGCGCGGCAGCCAGCAGTTCCTTCGCCGTGTGGAACGGAAAGGGAACCGCGGCCTGCGGCCTGTCGCTCGTCTCCGCAACGCCATCTTCGGCAATGAATCCGCCGCCGATGGAAAAGAACGTCCGCGTATCGAGTATCGCGCCCGCGCCATCGAAGGCCGTAATCCGCAGACCATTGGGATGCTGCATGAGTGCGCCGGGAGGAACCATCTGGTCGCGATGGAAAAGCAGATCCTTGGACTCTTCGAATGGAATCGATTGCTTTCCGCCCAGCTCGATGCGCTTCGCGCTCCGAATCGCCGCAACCGTCGATTCGATGGCCCCAGGGTCGATGGCGGCCGGCTCACTGCCTGCCAGTCTCAGCAGAACGGCCCGGTCGGTGGCGTGTCCCATGCCGGTGAGTGCCAGCGAACCGAACAACTCCGCCCGCACCCGCGCAACGCGCTGCAACAGGCCACGCGGTTCAAGCTCCTGCGCAAACCGGCAAGCAGCGCGCATGGGGCCCATGGTGTGCGAACTTGAA
>JAJYBT010000446.1 GCA_021778875.1 Acidobacteriota bacterium
GGTTAGCGCGGTCCCCAGATGCGGAACTCGCCGCTCAGGTGCATCAGGCTCATCAGGTAGAGCATGCCGTCGTAGTAGCGGCTCTGCCCGGAGGGGATGGGAGCGTTCCACAGCGCCTGCGTGAATTTTTTTGCGCGGGCCTGGTCGGTGGCGGCCAAGCCGGCAACGGCGTTGGTGCCGGCCAGTCCGATGGGATGATCCTCGTGGGTGAGCCCCGGCGTGGCTCCCAGGTCCTTGCCGTCCAGCGTGTAGACCGGGCCGTAGGTATCGATGCCCTGCGACGCAAAGAAGCGCTGAATGCGGTCGCTCAGCTCCTGCTCCTGCGGAGCCTTGTGCCACCAGGACCAGTCGACGGACCAGTTGCTGGCGGTGCGCCAAGCGTCGTAGCCGAACTCGCCCGACTGCGGGAACCGCGTGATGTGCGGCGTGCCGTCAAAGTTGGCATAGCTGGGGGCCAGGCCGGTAACGGGATGCGCGGTTTTGGCAAAGAAGGCGCGGCTGGCCTGTGCGGCGCTAGCCCAGAAGGCGCGGTCCGCCACGGGTCCCCAGCGCGACCACAACTCGTAGAAGGCGGGCAGATGATACGAGGGATCTGTGAAGGGCTGCGGCATCGCATCGGGCACAAACAGGATCATCGGCGGATCCGGGTGCATCATGGGGCCGACGGTATGCGGTCCCCACTTGCCGGGCGCGGAGATGAGCGGCCGGTGCACCATGGCGGTCAGCAGCTTTTCGGCCTCGGCATGATAGTTGTAGATTCCCTTGCCGTCTCCCCAGCGGTTTGAGGCGAACAGGAGCGCCATGGCAAAGTACGATTCCCCGTCCGGCGCGGCACCCTCTGAGTTGTGGGTTCCATCGGTCTTGCAGGACCAGGCGAAGTACTGGTAGCTGGGCGCCTTGGGGTCAGCGATGTACATGTAGGTCCTGGCCCAGTTCCAGATGGCGTCAAACTCGGCCTTCTTGTTGAGCTGGACGGTGATCATCATGCCGTACGACATGCCTTCCGTGCGCACGTCGTGGTTGGCCCAGTCCGTGACGTACATCAGCGGGCCGTTGGCATTGCTGCCCGCGCTGAAGGCAATGGCCTGCGTCTGCGGATCGCCGTGGAACAACTGTTGGTAGGCCGCGTCAATTTTGGCTTGAATCTCGTGCTGCGGGTGGCCGGCTTCCGCAAACAGGTTGCGATACTTTCCGGTGGCATAGGCGCCGCTGCCATCGCGCGGAGCGGTGGCGGCCACGGCGGCGCAGGAGGCGGTTATCAGCAGGCAGGCGAGCCCGCGTGTACAGGCGCGAATGATGGTTGCAGGCATGGTTCCACACACTCCCAGACGAAAGTGAAGCGATTTACTTGGCAGCAAGCAGTATCGCTCGACTTCTCCGGAAGTGGCAAATGGAATCTGCGCGGCGCGCGTTTATGGATGACGATGCAGCACGTGGGTTGCGATGTCTGGCCAGAACTCGCGGAAGACGCCTGTCAGGGCATCGCGGCCAATCGCGTAGCCGTACTTCTCTGAAAGATCACCCAGGTTGCGATCCTGGCTGGGGTAGTAGGTGATGGAGATGCCCTGCGCGATGCCGCGGCCCAGAACCTCAGCCGCGTTGAAGGTGTTGTGCCCGTGATAGTTGGGCGTAATCAGCACGCGGCTTGCAGCGTAGATTCCGCGCTTCCACACGCCGCCCCTTCCCATCGTGTAATAGCGCTCATCCTCGTGGAATACGGTGGGCAGCGCGAAGATCACCCAGTAGTTGCCGTCGGTCTTGTCGAGAAAGCCGCGCCACGTATAGGCCCAGAAACCGGGGACGCCTTTGCCCAGTTGCGGGTGGGCATCTTCTCCCTCGGCCATCATGGATGTGAGTGCGGTGAAGACAAACGAGGAGTAGTCAAAGCTGTTGCTTGTGGCGAGCGCGAAGGCCTGCTTTGCAGTGGGCGGCGGCGGAATGACGCCCATGCTCACGGCGCGATAGTTGGGCATGACGCCGAGGATGCGCTTGGGCTGCTGGCCCACGGTGGGCTTCTGCGGCGCGACAGCCACTTGTGCTGTTCCTGCCGCCGGAGTTGCCGGCGTGGTCGCGCTGGCCTGAGGCTCGGGCGCATCCGGAACCGCGGCTGCCGATGCGTCCGCGATCAGCGCATGGTCTGTGACGGGTTCGGCAAGCAGGCATGAGGGCGCCGCTCCAAGGGCCGCACCGAGAAATACTGCAAAGGAATAAGAAAGAAAAGCCTTCAACATTGCATCACCGCTCAAAAAATGTGCGCCCATGTGGAACTCAATTTGTGGAAACAATCGAAGAAAGGCGCTACTTCAAGAATAAATCACAGTCCTTGCGGAGTTTTTGCTCAGCATTGCTGCCGACAGAGACTCGTGTCTGGGGACATTCTCTCCATTAGACGAGGATTTCTGCCATGCGGATACAGTGTTTCGCTTTGCCGCCGACATTTATTCGCAGATATGCGAAGGCCCTGCGGAGTGCTCCGCAGGGCCTTCAATCGACAGCACACCCAGCCTAAGCCGTCACAGTCCGCTTAGGTTTGGAGCCCCACAGCCCGTAGTAGGCGATGAAGAGGTAACAGAACAGCGGAATCACAAAGGCATGCTGGATGCCGACCTTGTCTGCTGCGGCTCCGATGAGGAAGGGAATGACCGCGCCGCCCACGACCGCCGTCATAATCAGGCCGGAGCCTTTGCTGGTCATTGGTCCCAGGCCGGCAATGCCCAGCGCAAAGATGTTGGGGAACATGATGGAGTTGAAGAAGCCGCACAGCACCATGGTCCAGATGGCCACCTGCCCGGAGCTGGCCATGGAGACCACAAGCAGCGTCGCCGCCGTGAATCCAAAGACGCCCAGCAGCTTGCCGGATTTGACTTTGGTCAGCATCCACGAGCCAAGCAGGCGGCCGACGAGCGCCCCCGCCCAGTAGAGCGAGACCAGGAAGGATGCGGTCTTCGCGCTGTCAATGCCCTGCGTCTTGAAGTAGTTGACCGCGATGGAGGCCAGGCCGACCTCAACACCTACGTAGAGGAAGATGCCCACCGCACCGAGCACCGTGTGCCGGTAGCTCCAGATGCTGCGGCTGAGTACGGCATCGCCTTCCTTGCCGGGGCGGAAGGCCTGCGTTTGCGCGACGTGCGGCAGATGCAAAAACATGACCGCAACACCGAGCACCAACAGTCCTGCCGCAATGGCGATGTAGGGGCCGCGCACCGTGTTGGCAATGGCCGCCTTGGACGCCACTGCCGCCGGGTCCGTGAGGATGTATGCGCCTGCCACCAGCGGTGCAATGGTCCCGCCCAGTGAGTTGAGCGCCTGCGCCAGCGTGAGACGAACCGGCGCGCTGTGCTCCGGCCCGAGGATTGCCACGTAGGGGTTGGCCGCTGTCTGCAGCGCGGTCACGCCCGCGCCCACCACGAATACCGCCGTCAAAAACAGAGGGAAGCTCACCAGCCTGGCTGCCGGAACAAAGAGCAGCGCGCCGACTACCTGGATGAAGAGCGAGACCACCATCGTCCGCTTGTAGCCGATTGTCTCAATCAGCTTGGAGGTTGGCGAAGAGAAGACAAAGTAGGCCAGAAAGAACGCCGACTCCGCCAGCATGGCCCACGCGTACGGCAGGTCAAAGATCGACCTGAGGTGTGGCACCAGCGCCATGTTCAGGTTGGTGATGAATCCAAAGATAAAGAACAGGACGGCGACCGTGATAAACGGGCCGACGTAACTGGGCGTGCCGGCTGGGGCCTGCGGCGGTGTGGATCGAGTGGACATGCTTGGTTCTTCTCCGGTTCCTCAGAAAAATTCGCCCGGTAAGGGCGTCTTTGCGCGTCCCCTGTTTGCGGCGCCGCGCAGGCCAGCGGATGCCTGGTTTCCGTCGGTTTTATGGATGCGGCCAGTTCCCTGGCCGTTTTGGCTGAAACAACACTATACGGCAAGCTGCCCCGGTGGGAAGCCATTCCGTGCCGAGGCGACTGCCAGCCTACCGGGACTGTGCCGTTTTCCGCTATTCTCGAAAGAAAAGCGCAAGGAGCGACGAGTGGCAAAAGAGGTGCTGAACGCGGCCAGGCTGAAGAAAGTTCTGACGGCCCTGGA
>JAJYBT010000447.1 GCA_021778875.1 Acidobacteriota bacterium
ATGCAGGAGCTGGAGCGCGGTGACTCCGGCCTGCGCAGCTTTGTCAGCGTGCAGTCCGCGCTGGTCATGTATCCCATCTACACCTTCGGCTCAGATGAGCAGAAGAACACCTGGCTGCCCGGCCTCGCCAAAGGCGAAAAGATCGGCTGCTTTGGCCTGACGGAGCCTGGCTTTGGCTCCAACCCCGGCGGCATGACCACCACCGCGCGCAAGGTGGGCAATGAGTACATCCTCAACGGCGAAAAGATGTGGATCACCTCCGGCAACGTCGCCGACATCGCCATCATCTGGGCCAAGGTCGAAAACGAGGACGGCCGCGTACGCGGCTTCCTTGTCGAGACAGACCGTCCCGGCTTCCGCGCCGACGAGGTGCATGGCAAGTGGTCGCTGCGCGCCTCCGTCACTAGCGGCCTCACGCTGCAGGATGTCCGCATTCCCGAAGCCAACCTGCTGCCCGGCACCGGCGGCCTCAAGAGCCCGCTGATGTGCCTGAACCAGGCCCGCTACGGCATCAGCTGGGGCGCAATCGGCGCTGCCATGTCCTGCTATGACACGGCCCTGCAGTATGCACAGACCCGGAAGCAGTTTCGCAATCAGCCCATCGCCAGCCATCAGCTCATCCAGGAAAAGCTGGTGTGGATGGTGAGCGAAATCTCCAAGGGGCAACTGCTCTCATTGCATGTGGGCCGGTTGAAGGACGCAGGCAGGGAAGGCTTCCAGCACATCTCCATGGCCAAGCGCAACAATGTGTGGATGGCGCTGGAGTGCGCGCGCATGGCCCGCGACATCCTCGGCGCAAACGGCATCACCGAGGACTACCCCATCATGCGCCACATGATGAATCTGGAATCGGTGAAGACCTATGAGGGCACGCACGACATTCATGCGCTCGTCATCGGCCAGCACATCACCGGCATCGCCGCGTACTAGACGGCAAGGGCCGCGCCGAACCATTGCGCGGCCCCCCGTCTTTCCCGCCGCTCATCCGCACGCTCCGGTTCTTTCCACGCGCATCGCGCTCGCTGGGTGCGTGAGCGCCGCCATCAACGCGGCCACATCTCCAATGCCCTGTCCCAGCACAGCGGGCGCAAGTTCGCAGGCGGCGGCGGCCTGCGGCAGTGCTTCGGCGGCAATCACCTTGCGCGCCGGGCCCAGAATCAGTTCCCCTAGCGCGACACCGAGCGAGCCGAGCACAATGACCTGCGGATTCAACGCATCGATCAGCAACGCCAGCCCGCGGCCCATCCACTTGCCCGATTCTTCGGCTATTTGCAATGCATCGAGATCGCCCGCCAGCATCGCCTCCACGAGCGTGCGGATGGGCGAAGCCGAACTCCAGTGCGCGGGAAACATCTGAGCGGCGAGCTCGACCATGCCCGCGCCCGAGGCAAACGACTCCCACGAGCCGCGCTTGCCAAAGCCCAGCGGCCCATCCTCGGCCAGCCGCCAGTGGCCAATCTCGCCCGCCGTATCGCTGGCTCCGCGCACAAGTTGCCCGTTGATGATGAAGCCCCCGCCAACGCCTGTGCCAAAGGTGAGGAAGATGAGATGTCTGAGGTCGTGGCGATTCCTGCCTACACCAAAATAAAACTCGGCCAGCGCTCCGGCGTTTCCGTCATGCTCAATAAAAACAGGGATGCCGGGAAAGGCCTCCATCAGCCGCGCCTTGAGCGGCACATTGTGCCAGCCGGGCAGGTGAGGCGGATCCAGCAGAAAGCCTTCCTCTATTTTGAGTGGACCGCCCACGGAAACGCTGATCGCGGCGATCGTTCTGCCACTGCGATCGGCGGCATCCATCAGGGTGTTTGCGGCGGCAACTATTGAGGGAAAGGTAACGGAGAAAGGTTCAGCCGCGTCCGTCGCCATCTCCACGCGCTGCACGATGCGGCCATCTTGCGTGCCCTCGACGCAGGCAGTCTTCGTTCCGCCAATGTCAAGGCCAAGGATGGTGCGCTGGTGAGATGAAGGCGATTGCATGGGCGATGGCGTGACCGCGTGGCCTGAGCGGATTGTATCAATCGGAGTGTGGCGGCATGGGTACCTTCGGGCGTTTGAGCTTACAAAGGGGTCTCGTAACCGTTCCGATTGCGCAGCACCTGATGCAGCGAGATATTTTGAAGACCTGGGGTAGAGCACAGGATCTTCATGCGCTCATCCTCGGGCTGCACCTGACGAGGATTGGGGCGTACTATTTGCGCCCGAGGAGGCTCATTGTGCCATCTTGTTCGGAGGCATTTTCTTCCGGCCTTTCTCCGAAACGGTCCACGTGCGCGCGTTCTAACAATGCCCGGTTCGTGACAGTTTCCGCGATAGCCATGACCATGCAGGGGACGGCTACTGCAACAACGAAAGGCGGCATATTTCTTCCGCTCGCCGTAAGCCACCATCCAGAGAGATGCGGCTTGATTCTGAACGCGACGGTCTCGAATGCGACCAACAATGTTAGAAATACCGCGTGACGGTTGAGAAGGCGCGGATATTGACTCACTACAACAGGGCACGTGAAGAGGTAGGGTCGTATTCCGCTTCGATTCTTGGCGAATCCATAAAGCAAAACAGCCGACGTGTAACTCACCACCGAAGCAAGCTGCTTCCCATAGGCTGTATCACCCAGCAAGAAAAATAGGATGCTCCCGCCGGCAAGCCCGGCTGTAAACAGGAATGCGAACGCAAGGAAACGTGGCCCGGAAAACGTGCTCTCCGCGCTGCATGGGTCGGCGGTCCATTCTTCATTGCGAGTCATTGCGCCCATATTACATCCTGCGATGGTTTGTGCACTACATTCTCATCGACATCGCTGCCCCGGCGTCTTACCTTTATGGCATGACATGCCAATCATTGCTACTCGTGCTCTTTGCCGCCACCACTCTCTCTATCGCCCAGCAGCCTGCCACCGTGCCGGTTGTGTTGCACGCGGCGCGGCTGCTTGATGTAGCGACCGGCCAGATTCTTGCGCCGGGTGAGGTGCTGGTAGTGGGCGAGCGCATCCGCGCCGTGGGCACATCGGTCGAGCATCCGCAGGGAGCGCGCGAGATCGACCTGGGCGACACAACGCTGCTGCCGGGGCTGATTGATGCGCATGTGCATCTGTTTCTGCATCCCGGAGCCGAAGACCTGCAGACGGTGGTCGAGTCCGTCCCATGGCGGGCGATTCTCGCCGAGCAGGCCGCCAAAGCAGACCTGCTCGCGGGCTTTACCGCCGAACGCGACATGGGCACGGAGGGCGCGGGCTCAGCCGATACAGCGGTACGCAACGCAATCAATCAGGGCATCATTCCCGGGCCGCGGCTGCGCATCAGCGGGAACGCGATTGACATTCTTGGCGGCCACGAAGACGCCAGGGGCTACAACCCCGCGCAGCACGTACTGTCGAACGCGGACTATGCCAACTCCGCCGAGCAGATTGTTGAAGTCATGCGCGAGCAGCACAAGGAGGGCTCGGACTTCGCCAAGATTTACGAGACCGGCCCCGACCGCATGATCGATGGCATTCTGCACACGCCCTACCAGTACACGGCGGAGCAACTCACAGCGGCAGTTGAAGAGGCGCGGCGCATGGGCACCACCGTCGGCGTGCATGCCATGGGTGAGCCCGGCACGCTCTACGCCGCGCAAGCGGGCGTTGCCTCCATTGATCACGCGACGCAGTTGAGCGATGAGACCATTCGCCTGATGAAGCAAAAGGGGATCTTCGCGGTGCCAACTTTCTCCATCTTCGACTACTTCGCTTCCCATCGCGAATCGCAGGATCAGGCTGCCGGTGAAGCGGCACTGCTCGACTACAAAATTGCCGAGTTCAAGAAGCAGGTGGCGGCGGGCGTTCCCTTTGCCGTGGGCTCGGACGTAGGGCCGTTTCCGCACGGCACGCAGGCGCGCGAGCTAACCTTGATGGTCCGCTACGGAATGACGCCGCTGGCCGTGCTGCAGGCCGACATGATCAATGGCGCAAAGCTGCTGGGCTGGGCGGGGCAGATCGGCGAGTTGAAGGCGGGCTACTTTGCCGACATCATCGCCGTACCTGGCAATCCGCTGGAAGACGTGAGCGTGGTGGAACACGTGAAGTTTGTGATGAA
>JAJYBT010000448.1 GCA_021778875.1 Acidobacteriota bacterium
AGGCCGGCATGCTGGTGGCGCTGCTGGTGGGCGCCATTCGCAGCACCGCAGACTGGAGCGCCGACCCTGTGATTATCCTGAAGGCCCTGAATCAACGCCTCATGGGCCGCGGCGACGCGCAGGCCACCTGTCTCGCACTCCGGATTGACGTGGACGGCAGCGCGACGCTGGCAAACGCCGGGCATATGCCGCCTTATCTCAACGGGAAGCCAATTGAGGTCGAAGGGTCCTTGCCTCTGGGAATGATTGACACGCCGGAGTTTTCCATCCTGCGCTTCAAGCTGGCGCAGAGCGACCGCCTGATGTTGCTTTCCGACGGCATCGCCGAAGCCACCAACGCCGACGGTCAGCTCTTCGGCTTCGAACGTGTGCAGGAACTCATCGCAGCGGCCAGCAGCGCGGCCCATGTAGCCACCGCCGCGCAAAGCTTCGGCCAGGAGGACGACATCAGCGTCATCTCTGTGACCCGCACTGCGATGCTGCAGCCCGCTTAGCGGAAACTCGCAGCCCTATCTCGCCTGGGCTGTCTTGCCGCGCCTTTTCTTCTGCGCCTTCTTCGCCACGGCCTTGCGCCGGCGCTTTTCTTCGTTGGAATACATCGTGCCGCGGCACTTCTTCGCGCCGCAGTTGCACACGGCCTCGTCGTCGCCGCCGTCATACAGGCAGTAGTCGTAGGTAATCTCCTCGCCCGCCTCGATATTTCTGATGGCCACAATCCACACGCGGCCATCCACTTCCTCGGTCTCACAGTTTGGATCGCAGCTATGGTTGATGAACATCGCCATGCAGTGCCCGTCGAGGACGATTGAGCCATCGCCCAGTCCAAACAGGTAGGTGATGGGCAACTTCTCGTAGCAGGCGTCGGCCTCGTCCCTGCTGAGACGTGGACCGTCGTACTCGGCTACGCGCGTGCCCTTGCGAATGGCGGTTGTGGTGTAGCAGCCTGCGGCGTGAATGGCGGATGAACGAATAATCAGTCCCATGCGATTGTGCGTATTTTCCTTCGGCGCTTGAGTAAGGTATGCACCGCATCCTAACATTGAAGTGACAGAAAAGGGAGCAGGACGGGCAGCGATGAAACGCATTCTTCAACTTGTGCTGGTTGTGGCAAGCCTCAGCGCTGGATCGGCGCTGCTGTTTGCCCAGGCGTCGGCGCCCGGCAATGCCGCCGGTGCCTCGCAAAGCAAGCCCGCGGATGCACAGAAGCCCAGCGCTCCGCCGGAGTCCAACCCGTTTCCTGAGGACACCAGCTCTGTTCCCGTGATTCCTGCCAACTCTTCGCCCGCGGCGCCCCCGCCGGCATTCGACGCGGCCGATGCGGGCAGCATCCATCTGCCCCGCGTGGACAGCGACCCGGTGCGCAGCCCCGACGACCCGGCCTCCGACACGGACGCAGGCCAGAGCGACGGATTCAGCTCCAGCCAGCAGGGAATCGACAGCATGATTCAGCCGCCGCCCGATGACGCCCGGCGCGACAAGAAGCGCAAGGGCGGCGACATCGATCAGCCCATGCCCCACGCCGGAGCCAGGGAAGACCTCAACGTAGGCACGTACTATCTCGAATCCGGCAACTGGCAAGGCGCGCTCTCGCGCTTTGAGTCTGCCCTCGTGCTGGCTCCTGACAATCCCGATGTTTACTGGGGGCTCGGCGAGGCTGAGCGGCATCTGGGCCACTACTCTGCCGCCAAGGCGTACTATCAGAAGCTCGTCGAATACGACCCGGACAGCCGCCACGGCAAGGACGCCCGCAAGATTCTCAAGCAGCCTGAGATGGTGAACGCCGCAGCGTCTCAGTAGCCGGCCAGCCTTAGTTAAGGCCCATCGAGCGCAAATAGAGCGTCACAATCTGCTGGCCCCACAGGGCGCTCGCCACGCCCCCGATGCACAGGAATGTCCCCAGAGGCAGCTTGATCATTGTCCAGTGCTCGGGCCCGCACCGCGCCGCGGGAACGGCGAGCAGCGCGAGCGACGCAGCGGCGCCCATCAGCACCGCCAGCGCAAAAGCCACCAGCGCGCCTGGCAGGCCCAGCCACGCGCCCAGCATGGCCATCAGCTTGGCGTCGCCCAGGCCCATGCCCTCATGGCCGCGCAGCAGCCGGTAGCTCCAGCGGATAAGCAGGACCAGACCCGCCGCAGCCACAATCGCGATCAGAGAGCTGAACGCCTCCCGCGCAATGGCATAGCGCAACGGCTCAAGCGGAACGTCCCGGAGAAGGCGTCTGTCATAGCCTGCGCCGAGCAGCGTAAACACAAACCCCAGCGCAGTCCCGGGCAGCGTCAGCCAGTTCGGCAGCCACAGATGCTCCGCATCCAGCACTGCCAGCGCCACAAGCAACCAGAAGAAAATGATGCGTCCCAGCGCAGCCGCTACGGTTTGATACGTGATCAGGCTCGGCAGTTCCGGGTTGAACGCTGCGTTCAGGAAGGCCCACGCCTGCCAGCCCCACAGCGCGCCCACCACCAGCTCCACCAGCGGAAACCGCCAGCCAATCCACTCTTGGCACTGGCGGCAACGCCCGCGCAAAGCGATCCAGCTCACCAGCGGCATGTTCTCCCACCACGCCAGCACGTGCCCGCAGTTGCGGCAGTGCGAGCGCGGCTTCACCACGCTCTCGCCTGCGGGCCAGCGGCTCAGGCACACGTTCAGAAAGCTGCCAAAGGCCAGCCCTGTCAGCGCCGCCAAAACTGTTCCCAAAATTCGAATCATGCGCGAGCTTGAGTATACGTGCGCCAGACGCGCCGGGACGCTGCGCCGCCCGCGGACCACGCAACGGAATGCGGAACCTGCCTCGCGGTTTACACTTGAGCCAATGGACGGCGCACGCGACGCACAAGGTCCCCGGTCATCCAACCCGCCTCCCGCCCCGGCCGTGGCCACCGATCCGGCGCGGGCTGCGACCCTGTTTGAGCAATCGGTAGCCATCATGGCGCGGCTGCGCGCGCCCGATGGCTGCCCCTGGGACCGCGAGCAGTCCTTCGACTCCATCCGCAAATACACGCTGGAAGAGGCCTACGAGGTCTTTGACGCCATTGAGCGCCGCGACTTTCCGCATCTCGCCGAAGAACTCGGTGACCTGCTGCTGCAGGTGCTCTTCTACGCGGAAATGGCCGCCAACGAAGGCCGCTTCACCATCGCCGACGTGCTCGATCACCTGAACCGCAAGCTCATCCGCCGCCATCCGCACGTCTTTGGTGAAGAGGCTTCCCGCGCCGCCGGCAATCAGGCCGATGTCGATGCCGCCGTCGAGGGCTCCTCTGCCGCCGTCCTGAGAAATTGGGAAGAAATCAAGTTGGCTGAGAAGCGGGTCGCCGGAAAAAAGCCCACGCCAGCAGCGGAGTCATGCTCCCGTCTCGATGCCGTACATCGCGCCATGCCCGCGCTGGCCGAGGCCGCCAGACTCGGTTCCCGCGCCGCCAAATCAGGCTTTGACTGGCCTCACTGGCGCGACCTGCTGCCCAAGCTCGCCGAGGAAACCGCCGAGCTTGAGGCCGAAGCCGCCTCTGCAGACCCCGCGCGCAAACCCGCCGTCGAAGCCGAGCTTGGCGACCTGCTCTTCACCGTCGTGAACCTGGGCCGTCATCTCGGCGTGGATGCCGAGATGGCGCTGCGCGGCTGCAATCTGCGCTTCCGCCAGCGCTTTCGCCAGATGGAACTGGCCTCCGCGCGCCCGCTCGAAGAATTGCCGCCAGATGAACTCGAAGCGCTCTGGGCGCAGGCTAAGCGCAAGCTCGCCGACGAAGCAAGTTCATCTGCTGCTCCCCACGTGCAGCCGGAGAGCCAGCCATGATCGTCATCCGCAGTTGCTCGGGCTTCGACGAGTTCGAGGCCTGCGTCCAGCTCCAGATTGAAACCTGGGGATACGACCTGAGCGATGTCATCCCGCGCAAGGCATTTCGTGTCGCTGAGAAGATCGGCGGCCAGATCATCGGCGCATTTGACACTGACCTGCCCGGAGCCGCCCCCCAGGGCGGGCCGGAATCCATGATCGGCTTCGCCATGTCTTTGCCGGGCGTGAAGGCTGGCATTCCCGGCAGATGCGAGCCGCAGCCTTATCTCCACTCCCACATG
>JAJYBT010000449.1 GCA_021778875.1 Acidobacteriota bacterium
CGTCACGTAAAGAAACAGCACATCCACATCTTCGCGACGGCACCTGCGCCCCGCCTGCTGCGCGCGCTGCGGCGTATCCACCAGTCCCAGGTTCACCACCGCAACGCCCGGACGCTCCAGCCGCGCCGCCACCGTGGCCACGTAGCCCTCCAGCCGCTCCTGTAAACCCGCAAACTGGCTCCAGTAGGCCTCCAGCCCAATGCCGCACAGGCCCACGCGAAGTGCTCCCGCAGCCGCCATGGATGCTCCCTCCGTACCTTCCCCGACTCGCGATCCGCGACGCCGGCCCGCGCTCACCCCACCTCAATCATGATCTTGGAGTATCGCGCAGGCTCGCGGCTCCACGCCTCCAGAATCTCCGGCGCCGCATCCATCGGCACCATGTGCGTCACCGCGTCCTCCACCGGAAAACGCCGCCCCTCCAGCATCCGGATCACGTCGCGGAAGTCCTCCGGCAGCGCATTGCGCGAGCCCAGAATGTCCAGCTCCTTCTGCACAAACAGCCGCGTCTCATAGGCCACCTGCTCCTTGGCATAGCCGATGTACACCACGCGACCCGTATACGCCACCTCGTCCACCGCCGCTCGAAACGTCTGCGGCAGTCCAATCGCCTCGATAATCACGTCCGGACCCCGGCCGCCAGTCAGCTCCGCAAGCTGCGCATGCAGATCGCTCGTCGCGGTGTTCACCCGGTGCGCGGCCCCGGCCTTCTGCGCAATGGCCAGCTTGTCGTCGTCCAGGTCCACGGCAATCACCGTCGCCCCGCGAAAGGCAGCGCCAGCCACCGCGCCCAGGCCAACACCGCCGCAGCCGAAGATCGCCACCGTGTCGCCCTGCGCCACGCGCCCGCGCGCCGCCGCATGAAAGCCCACCGTCAGCGGCTCCACCAGGCAAAGCTCCTTCAGCGTCAGGTCCGCCCGGTACAGCCGCCCCGCCGGCACCGCAATAAACTCCGCCAGTGCGCCGTCGCGCTGCACGCCCAGCGTCTGGTTGTGCTGGCAGGCGTTCGCGCGTCCCCGCAGGCAGGCCGCGCACCGCCCGCAGTTCGAGTACGGCGAAAGCGTCACGTGCATGCCCTTCCGCCATTGCGGATGCGCCTGGCTCGTCTCCTCCACCACCGCCGCAACCTCATGGCCGGGTATGCGTGGAAAGCTGACCATCGGGTTCCGCCCGCGATACGAGTTCAGATCACTTCCGCACAAGCCCACCATCTTCACGCGCAACAGCACATCGTCCACGCCTAGTCCCTGCGGCTCGGCAACGCTTTTTACCACAGCCTGTCCCGGACCTTCCAATACAACACACTTCATTTCCATCACTCCCAATCGGCTTCTAACCAGAAATATCGATCATAGACGAACCGCGCAAGCCAGCACGGATGCACAGGTTGTATGCTTACCCTGTTGGTTGCACAGCTCGTCCCCGAAGGAACCAGCCCTCATGCCTGAAACCGTTCTCCATCTTGACCCTCGCGATAACGTCCTTGTGGCTCTGGCGCCTCTCTCCGCCGGATCGGTCGCGCACCACGGTCAGATAAACTGCCCTGTATCGGAGCACATCCCCGCCAAGCACAAGCTCGCCCTCGTCGATCTCCGCCCCGGCGACCTCATCTACATGTACGGCATGGTCGTCGGTGAAGCCACCGCTCCCATCGCGCGCGGCAGTCTGCTCACCACGCGGAACGTGCGCCACCGCACCGGCGACTACACCTCCGTTCGCCAGCCCGTCTCCTTCGCGCAGCCTGACGCCTCGGCATGGATGCATCGCACCTTCCTCGGCTACCATCGCGCCGACGGCCAGGTCGGCACGCGCAACTACTGGATCGTGCTTCCGCTCGTGTTCTGCGAAAACCGCAACGTGGAGCGCATGAAGGAAGCGCTCGACGAGGAGCTCGGATACGGCACCTCCGGCAGCGCCTATCGTCAGCATGTGCGCCGCCTCGTGCAGCAGCAGGCCACCGGCAGCTCCAGCGCGGCAGCGGAGTTTGTCCCCGCCCGCTCCGAACGCGTCTTTCCCAACCTCGACGGCATTCGCTTCCTCACCCACGAAGGCGGATGCGGCGGCACGCGTCAGGATGCGCAGGCGCTTTGCGGCCTCCTCGCCGGCTACATTCATCATCCCAACGTCGCCGGCGCCACCGTGCTCAGCCTCGGCTGCCAGCATGCCCAGGCCAGCATGCTCATGGACGAGCTTCGCGCCCGCGACCCCGGCATGCACAAGCCCGTGCTCATCTTCGATCAGCAGCGCTGCGGCCAGGAATCCGTACTGATGAACCAGGCGCTCGACGAAACCTTTGCCGCGCTGGCGCAGGCCAATCGCATCACGCGCGCTCCCGCGCCGCTCTCCGCGCTCACCGTGGGACTCAAGTGCGGCGGCTCCGACGGCTTCAGCGGCATCTCCGCCAATCCCACGCTCGGCCATGTCTCTGACCTGCTCGGCGGCATCGGCGCAAAAACCATCCTCAGCGAATTTCCGGAGTTGCACGGCGTCGAGCAGGAGATGATCAACCGCTGCGCAACCGATGCCCTCGCCCAGCGCTTCTTTGATCTCATGCAGGCCTACGCCGCTCGCGCACGCGCCGTCCACTCCGGCCTGGAGATGAATCCCTCCCCCGGCAACATTGAAGACGGCCTCATCACCGACGCCATCAAATCCGCCGGAGCCGCGCGCAAAGGCGGCACCGCGCCCATTCGCGATGTGCTCGATTTCCCGCAGTACGTCACCACCCCGGGGCTCAATCTGCTCTGCACGCCGGGCAACGACGTGGAGTGCGTCACAGCGCAGGCCGGAGCAGGCGCCAACCTAGTGCTCTTCACCACCGGCCTCGGAACACCCACGGGAAATCCCGTCGCGCCCGTCCTCAAGATCTCCACCAACTCCACTCTGGCCGCGCGCATGAGCGACATCATCGACTTCAACGCCGGCGGCATCGTCACCGGGGAGACAACCATCCCCGACTGCGCGGATCAACTGCTCAACCTGTGCATTCAGGTCGCCAGCGGCGAACGCCTCACCAAAGCGGAGTTGCTGGGTCAGAACGACTTCATCCCGTGGAAGCGCGGCGTCTCGCTCTAAGCGGATTCTTTCTGTGCGATCTTCCTTAAGGTTGCTAGAGCCCGGACGATTGCAGCGCGTCTACTCCAGGAACGACGCCACCACTGCCATCGCGGAGATCGCCGCCGTCTCCGCGCGCAGAATGCGCGGACCCAGCGTCACCGCGCGCCACGCATTCGCATCGAACAGCGCCTCTTCGTTTGGAGCCCATCCGCCTTCCGGTCCAATGGCAAGCTCAAACTCGGGCATCTCTTCCCCGCTGGCCGCCATCAACTCTTCCATCGCCCGCCTCAGCGTCGTCGAGCGCTCCTGCTCCGCAAGCACAATACGATTGGCGTTCGAAGCCGCCCGGATTCGCTCCGCCAGCGCTACCGGATCGTGAATCACCGGAACATCCGAACGCCGCGACTGTTGCGACGCTTCGTGCGCAATACGCCGCCAGCGCTCCACGCGCTTGGCAGCGGCCTGCGCCAGGTGCTTCTCCGTGCGCCGTGTAATCACCGGCGCAATCGCGGCAATCCCCAGCTCGGTTGCCTTCTCAATGCCCCACTCCATGTGGTCGAACTTGAAGACCGCCATCACCAGCGTGACCGGCAGCGCCGGGGCTGCCTTCAACTCCGCAATCAGGTTGAAGCGCGCCTCGTCTTCGGCAATCGCAGCCAGCTCGGCATGAAACACATGGCCGCCCGCTACCACGTCGGCTTCCATGCCCGGCTGCGCGCGCAGCACGCGCGTCAAATGCTCAGCCTGCGCGCCTGTAAGCGTCGCGGTGGCTTCATCCCAGTGTTCTGCAATCCAGCGGCGGCGTGTCATCGGTCGTTCCTTATGCTTGTTGCGCCTTTTAGTGTAACCCTTTCCTTGAAAACACTGAGGGGACGCTTTGCAGCGTCCCCTCGGAGTGTTGCCTTTTGGTTGGTTGACCCGTTACTTCTTCTTCGCGGCTTTCTTCGCGGCCTTCTTCGCGGGTGCCTTCTTGGCTGCTTTCTTCGTTGCCATTTGCCTATTCTCCCTTGT
>JAJYBT010000450.1 GCA_021778875.1 Acidobacteriota bacterium
TGTTTTCGCTCACACCGGTCTTCGCCGTCGTTCTCGAGCCGTATATCGGCCATCTGATGGGACCACAGACCCGAGGCAGCCTGCCTGCGGCGCTGGCTGCCGTGGTGGGCATGCTGTGCATCTTTCCGATGCAGATTCCGCAGACGGGCAAGGCGGCCCTTGCCTTCGGCGCGGTGATCCTGGCGGCGTTGTGCGTGGCGGCGGCCAACTGCCAGGCTGTACGCGGAGTCATCAGGACGCCGGGCATGCCTGTGACGCCCATGGCGTCCATCGCAGGCGCAACGGCCGCGGCGGGCCTGTTGGCGGCCAGCCTGCTGCTGGAACAACCCGCCTGGCGCCCGGATGCTCTGGCCTCGGAGCTTGCCTGGTCTGCGTTGATGGACCTGCCGGGGCTGGTGCTGCTGTTCTGGCTGATGCGGCGCATGTCTGCCGCGCGCATGACCACCCGCTTCGTTCTGACGCCGCTTATCACGCTGCTGATCGGCGCGGTGGTGATGCACCCCTCTCTCACGCTGCGCGCCTGGCTCGGAATGTTGCTGATTGGCGGCGGAGCGGGCTGGCTTTTGCTGGCGCCGGAAGAAGAACCGGAAGAAACTGTGCTGCCGCTGAACCTCGAACGCTGAGCTGTGAACGCTGAGTTGTTCTTTAATTGCTCGCCTGCGCCCATTTGTTCAGCAGCACGCTCATCCGTTACCATTGGCCGCGAATCCTGAAGTCCGTCTCTGGAGCCATGCACATGCGCCGTAACCCAGCTCTGTTTGTTTGCCGAGTCCTTTTCGCCTGCCTTATCCCCGCCTGCCTTTGTGCACAAACCGCCGTCCCCGCCAATGCGCCCTACAAGGACGCAAGCCAGCCCGTGGAGAAGCGCGTAGCGGACCTGCTGAGCCGCATGACGCTGGAAGAAAAGGCGACCATGCTTTCCGGCTCAGGCTGGATGGAATCAGCGCCCATTCCGCGGCTGGGCATTCCCGCCATCAAGATGGCCGATGGACCCATGGGCGTGCGCTCGTGGATGGGCAGCTCGGCGATGACCAGCGCAGCCAATGTGCCAGTGAAGATTGAGTCCACCTCGTTCCCGGCAGGGGTCGCGATGGCGTCCTCGTGGGACACGGCGCTGGTGGAGCGCGAGGGCCAGGCGATTGCGCAGGAGGTGAAGGCGCATGGCCGCGACATGATTCTCGGCCCGACCGTCAACATCAATCGCGTGCCGCTGTGGGGCCGTAACTTTGAGGGCTACGGCGAGGACCCCTACCTCTCCGCGCGCTTAGCTGTGGCCTACATCCGGGGCGTGCAGGGCGAGGGCGTCATTCCCTCGGTCAAGCACTTTGACGCCAACAACGAGGAGTTCGAGCGCCACCGCATTGACGCGCACATCGACGAGCGCACGCTGCACGAGATCTATCTGCCCGCCTTCAAGGCGGCCGTGCAAGAAGCGGATGCGTGGACGGTAATGTCGGCCTACAACAAGGTGAACGGCGTGCACTGCGGCGAAAACACCTACCTGCTCACCGACATTCTGAAAAAGGAGTTCGGCTTCAAGGGCTTTGTGGTGTCGGATTGGGCCAGCACCTATTCGACTGCTCCGACAGTGAACGCGGGGATGGACCTGGAGATGCCCGGCGGGCCGCAGATGGTGGCGATGACAAAGTCCGAGCGCTTTCAGAAAGGCGGCAGTGGCGCGGGTTGGCTGGCAGCGGACAAGGTGCTGGCCGAAGTAAAAGCCGGCAACATCACAGAAGCCACAATCAACGACAACGTGGGCCGCATTCTGCGCGTGATCTTCCTGAGCGGCATCTTCGACCATCCGCACACTGCCGGCGGAGAAATCGACACGCCCGCGCAGAAGGCCGTGGCATTGCAGGGCGCGACCGAGGGCATTGTGCTGCTCAAGAATTCCGGTTCCCTGCTGCCGCTGGACACGGCAAAGATTCATTCGATTGCGGTGATCGGGCCCAACGCGGCCGTTGCGCGCACGGGCGGCGGAGGCAGTTCGCTGGTGCGGCCCAGGTATGCCATCGCGCCGCTGGACGGCATCCGCGCCAGAGCCGCGAACACTCCAACGGTGAGTTATGCGCTGGGCGTCGGAATGGAAGGCGAAGACCCCGCGCAGGATACACCTGAGGCGCGCGAAAAGCTGCTGAAGGAAGCCGTGGATGCGGCAGCACACGCTGACGTGGCCATCGTTGTGGTGGGCCGCAATTCCAGGCTGGAGTCAGAAGGCCACGACGTGGCGACAATGGACCTGCCTGCCGGGCAGGACGCTCTGATTGAAGCCGTCGAGCAGGCGAATCCGCACACCATCGTCGTGCTGAACACCGGCGACCCGGTCACGATGACGAAGTGGATCGACAAGACGCCTGCGCTCGTGGACATGTGGTACGGCGGGCAGGAGGGCGGTCATGCGCTGGCCTCCATCCTTTTCGGCGATGCCAACCCCTCGGGAAAGCTGCCCGTCACGCTGCCTAAGAAATTTGAGGATTCCCCAGCCGCAGCGAACTATCCCGGCACTAACCTGGTCGTAAATTACGCCGAGGGGATTTACGTGGGCTATCGCTACTACGACACGAAGAATGTGGAGCCGCAGTTCCCCTTCGGCTTCGGATTGAGCTACACGAACTTCGACTACAGCGGCCTGACCGTGAAGCCCGGCAGCGGTGGAAACCATATGGCCGAGGTCAGTTTGAAGGTCCGCAACACGGGCAAGCGCGCGGGCGCCGAGGTGGTCGAGCTTTACGTGCATGACGGCCACTCAAAGATTGACCGGCCCGTGCATGAGCTGAAGGCCTTCAGCCGCGTGGAACTTAAGCCCGGCGAAACGAAGACCGTGCAGCTCACCCTGGACCGCGCGGCGCTCTCGTACTGGAACCCGGCAACGAAGATGTGGCAGGCTGATCCGGGCACGTTTGAGATCCAGGCGGGCGCGTCGTCGCGCGACATCCGCCTGCGTGCTCCCCTGGCGCTGGCCCGGTAGGGTGGCGCAGATCAGTCCACAACGGACATCGCATTAAACAAGACGGCAGCAGAATGTCCTTCCGCTGCCGTTGTCATTTGCCCGGAATGACCGATCCTACTGCGGAGCCTGGTAGGGCTCCACGCGCAGAAGATTCGACAGAATGCCGCGCTCGTCCGGAGTGAAGTTGTTCTGGTAGCGGCTGGAATTCAGCACCATCTGGCGCTGGTCCGGCGGAACCTCGCGAAGACTCTGGAAGGCCTGCTTCATCATGGCCTGTCGGTTCGCCGGCAGACTCGACCAGCGACGCGCCGAGTCCGTCACCTGCGAGCGCTCCTGCGGCGACAGGCGCTCCAACGCTTCGGTGCGGGCGAGGCGGCGCTCCCGCTGCTGCTCGGGCATCTGGTCTACCTGGTGCAACTGACGCACCAGCCGCTGCTGGTCAGACGGGGGAAGCCGGGTGAAGCTCGGGTCCTGGCGCAGCATCTTCTCCTGATCCTGCACAGGAACGCTGCGGTGCTGATTGAGCCACGCACCCAGATGGCCCTGCGAGCCATAAATCTGCGGCACGCTGCGGGGATAGTTGGGCCCCTGCCCTGTGTTGCCCTGCCCGGTAAACGAAGAGCCCGGAAAGGCCGGTCCAGGATAAGCCGGGCGCGCCGCCGACGGAGGGTTCGACGGAGTCTGGCGCGTCATGGGAGCCGGGCGCTGGCCGCGGTTCTCCGGCGCCACGCCACGGTACGGCTGATTTTGCGTGGCGGATTGTCCACTGTTCTGATTTTGGTTCTGGTTCGAGCTTCGGCTCTGATTCCGGCTTTGCGCTCTTCTCTCTTGTGGACGTTCAGTCTGATGGCGTGAAGACTGCGGGTATCGCTGCGGTGCTGGAGGAACCTGATGGGAAGAACGGTGCTGGGCATGAACCAAGGCTGGAGGCAGACACACAGCCACTGTCACGGCTAGGGTCAAAGCCGCGCGCCTCGCCTAATTCATAACCCACGTCATGTGTTCCCCAACCATGGTGCCCCGGCCCCCTGCCGTTACGGTTCATGCTTGCGAACCGTGAGCCGCTTAATTCGCGTTGTTGTAAATCGATTCAAGCTGGTCAAG
>JAJYBT010000451.1 GCA_021778875.1 Acidobacteriota bacterium
CTTGAGGAAGTCCATGTTGGGCAGCGGGCCGCGCGACCAGTCGTCGCTGATGCCGCGATGCGGCATGGCGGGCCAGTCGCGCAGGGTGGGCGCAAGCAACTGCGCGCTCTTGCCGCTGCCGCGCAGCAATTGCTTGACGGTCTGCACGCCGTAGAAGATGCCGGCGGGAGACTCGGCGATGACGGCGAGGCCGCGCGAGTCGTCGGGCACAATGATGTAACCCTCGTCGTGCATGGCGGGGTCGAACGTGAGGTGATGGCGCTCGAGCAGCGCTTTGGCAACGCCGCTGTCCGCGTGCTCCAGGCGAACGATGGGCGCATCGTGATCCGCACGAGTCATGCCGCGGAGCTTGAGAGTCTCTTCGAGATTCTTCGCCGCGAATTCGTCGTCTGCATTTTTCTCGTAGGCGAAACTCACGCCGGAGTCGCCCACCGCGATGACCTTAACCGCGGAGCACTCGCGCGGCGCGGGAATCAGATGCAGGTCCGCGCAGACGGGTGCGGCTGAAGATTGTGCAGCCGCGCCGACAGCGGCGCACAACAGAACCAATGAGACCAGAGAGAAACGGAGATGCATGAGCCCTTCCTTCTGTAAATCGAAAGCCGGAAGAAAGGCTAACGCATCTCCGCTTGCTGTGTACACAGCGGGGCGGGATGGATGGCGGTTGAGCTATCGCAGGCTCTTCAAGGCCGGATAGAGCTTGCGCCATTTTGCATAGCCGGTCTTATACGCGGTGAGGTCGGCGGGGTCGGGCTCGATACGCTGGGCGACCTCGATGGCCTGGGCGCAGGCCTGGTCGAGGCTGGCCCAGTGGCCCGCGCCTACGCCGGCCAGCAGCGCGGAACCGAATGCGCCGCCTTCCTCGGCTGTGAGGACCTCGACTGCCTGGCCGTAGATGCCGGCCTGAATCCTGCGCCAGAGCGGGCCGCGCGCGCCACCGCCGCCGAGACGCACGGCACTGACGGGAATGCCGAGTTCGGCGAACAGGGTGAAGGTGTCCTGCAGCGAGTAGGCCACGCCCTCAAGCACGGCGCGGACAAAGTGCGCGGCGGTGTGGACCGTGGAAACGCCGGCGAATGCGGCGCGGACTTCAGGGTCGAGATGCGGCGTGCGCTCGCCGAGCAGATAGGGCGCCCATTCGAGGCCCTGGCTGCAGGCGGGAATCTTCGCGGCCGCTTCAGTGAGCGCATCATAGCTTTGGCCGGCGAAGAATGTCTCCTTGAGCCAACTGAAGCTGAGACCGGCGGACTGGGTTACGCCCATCACGTGCCAGACGCCGGGCACGGCGTGGCAGAAGGTGTGCAGCCTTCCCTTCGGATCCTTCGTCGGCTCTGCCGTCGCAGCAAACACCACGCCCGAAGTGCCGATCGTCGCCGACACCGAGCCGGGCTGCAGGATGCCCATGCCCACCGCGCCCGCGCCCTGATCGCCCGCTCCAGCGACGACCGGCGTTCCGGCGGCGAGGCCCGTGAGGCCAGCGGCGGTTTCGCTGATGCGCGCGCAGACTTCCGGCGACTCATACACACGTGGCAGCCAGCTTTCGGGAATCCCCGCCGCTTCGGCCACTTCC
The DNA here is from genome assembly GCA_021778875.1 of Acidobacteriota bacterium. The sequence continues at coordinate 1,571 of JAJYBT010000451.1, forward strand.
TTTGACCAGCGGCGGTGCGTCACGTCCAGCAGCAGCGTGCCGCTGGCCTCCTGCACGTCAATGGCGAACTCTCCTGTGAGGCGGTAGCGAACGTAGTCCTTGGGACACATGATGTGGCGCGTCTTCGCAAAAATCTCCGGCTCGTGTGTCTTCACCCACAGCAGCTTGGTGAGGGTGAAGTTGGGCAAAGCGGGGTTGCACGTCAGCTCGATGAGGCGGTCGTAGCCGATCTTCTCGTGCAGCCAGTCGCACTCGGGCTGGGTGCGCGTGTCGCACCAGATGAGCGAGGGGCGCAGGACCTGGCCGTTCTCGTCGAGGAGCACGGCGCCGTGCATCTGGCCGGTCAGGCCAATGGCGGCAATGGGCTCACGCGGCTCGGGCGCGGCGGCCAGCGCAAAGCGAATGGCTTTCTGCGCGGCCTGCCACCAGTCTTCGGGGTCCTGCTCAGCCCAGCCGGGGTGCGGCGTGCGAAAGGCAGCATGCTCACTTGATGCGCTGGAAATCACCTTGCCTGCCGCGTCCACCACCACGGCCCGCGTGCCGCCCGTGCCCACATCCATTCCAAGAAACCACATCGCCGTACACCTCTCTTGCGTAAATCGGTTTTTCTCAGCGCTCGCAGCATATCAGCTTTGGCGCATGACGGAAAGTTCATTCAGCGGCGCGGGAGAATCGACTTTTTGCGTTGCCCGGCAGCGCTCTGGCGTTATATTGTTGCGCAATCCCCGGAGGTCTTTCGCTTTGCCTTTTTCCAATCGAGCATGCATTGAGAGTCTTTACACTTCCCTGGCCCGCGGCGATGCTCCGGCAGCGTTCGCAAAGATGGACCCTGAGATTGTCTGGTATGAGGCGGAGAACTTTCCCTACTCGGATCGCAATCCGTATGTTGGTCCGGCGGCCGTGGGCGAGGGTGTCTTCTCCCGGCTCGACACGGAGTGGGATGGCTTCCAGGCCATTCCTGACGAGTTCCTCGATGCCGGCGACACGATTGTCGTGACAGGCCGTTACCGAGCGACATACAAAGCAACTGGGATCGCCCTCGATGCCCAGTTTGCGCACGTGTGGCGGCTGCGCGATGGAAAGGTGACAGGCTTTCAGCAATACACTGACACGGCGCAGTCCAACCGGGTGATTCAAGGCTAACGATACTGCACATCCGCACATCGACGACACATCCGCGCAAGCCACCGCTCCAGGGAAGACGGCTTGCAGGCACGGCAAAGGCGGGCTGCCTGGTCCGCACGCAAAGATTTTCCCCGAACCTGAACTTAGCAAGAAAGAGGTCACACCATGAGCACTCACGCCCCTAATCCCGAACATATTCTGCAAACCGGCCTGGCCTTCTGGGCCTCAAAGACCCTGTTGAGCGCGGTCGAAATGGAAGTCTTTACCGAGCTGGCGAAACGGCCCGAAGATCTCGCATCGCTGGCCGGACGCCTGGGCCTGCACCCGCGCTCGGCGCACGACTTTCTGGATGCGCTGGTAGCGCTGGGTTTCCTGGAACGTCACGACGGAAGATACTCCAACACGCCTTCAACGGACCTTTTCCTCGACAAGCACAAGCCGACCTACATGGGCGGGATTCTGGAGATGGCGAATAAGCGGCTCTTCCATCACTGGGGCGACCTGACCACTGCGCTGCGCACCGGCCTGCCGCAGAACGAGGCTAGCCGCGGGGAAACGGACATGTTCGCGACCCTCTATGCCGATCCGGAACGGCTGAAGGTGTTTCTGCGCGCGATGACGGGCGTGAGCCGCGGGGCGAACCAGACCATCGCCGCGAAGTTTCCCTGGGCGAAATATCAGACCGTAGCCGATGCGGGCCCCGCGCAGGGCGATCTGATCGTGCAGGTGGCGCTGAAGAATGATCACATGTTTGGCACGGGCTTCGATCTGCCTGAGGTGGCGCCGGTCTTTGAGGAGTACGTTGAGCACCACGGGCTTACGGACCGGGTGCAATTCCGCCCCGGCAACTTCTTCAACGACCCGCTGCCCGAGGCGGACGTGGTGATGATGGGGCACATTCTGCACGACTGGAATCTCGAGGAGAAGCGCTTCCTGATTCGCAAGGCCTACGACGCGGTTCCCAAGGGCGGCGCGCTGATTGTCTACGACGCAATGATTGACGATGAGCGGCGCAAGAACGCATTTGGCATGCTGATGAGCCTGAACATGCTGATCGAAACGCACGGCGGCTTCGACTACACCGGCGGCGACTGCATTGGGTGGATGAAGGATGCGGGCTTCAGCGATGCGCGCATGGAGCACCTTGTGGGGCCGGACTCGATGGTGGTCGCCATCAAGTAAGCGACAGCACGCGGGCCGGACGCAACGCAGGGGTTCGTCCGGCCTTCTTTGGCTTGTCTTGCAATACGAGATAAATACTCAGAGTGTGACAAAACTCACATGCGGAATTGCCCGCGCGGGCGAGAATGGTTGCGTAAGGCCGGACGAGCTTTCCCTGCTCCGGCCGGGAGAACAAAACG
>JAJYBT010000452.1 GCA_021778875.1 Acidobacteriota bacterium
CGACGAAGACAATCCCGACGTGCTCGTACACGAGCTGTTCACCCAGAACCTCTGGAAGGACCATCCGCTCGGCAAGCCGATCCTGGGCACCTCAACGACCGTCGGCAGGCTGGACCAGCAGAAGCTATTCGACTACCACGCAGGCCGTTTTCTCGGCGGTAATATCGTGTTTTCCGCTGCCGGCAACCTGGACCACGACCGGTTTGTCGAGGCGGTCTCAAAAAGCTTCCACGCCCTGCGCGCCGGTCAGGCGGTCAGCGAGGAGCAGGCGCCCGAAGCCAGCGCCCGCATTGTGCTGCGCAACAAGAAGGCGCTCGAACAGGTGCAGATTTGTCTTGGCGTGCCCGCCCCGCCCATTACCGATGACAACCGCTACGCCACGCTCATCCTGAACACCGCGCTCGGCGGGGGCATGAGTTCACGGCTCTTCCAGACCATCCGCGAGGAGCGCGGCATGGTCTACTCCATCTACTCTGACTTGAACCCATATCGCGACACCGGCACGTTCTGCATCTACGCCGGAACCGCGGCCAGCAAGGCCATCGAGGTCGTGGACCTGATCCTGTTGGAACTCACCCGGCTCAAACAGACCCCTCTGACCCATGAAGAGCTGACCCGCGCCAAGGACCAGCTCAAGGGCAACATCCTAATGGGCCTCGAAAGCTCCAACTCGCGCATGGCCAATCTCGCGCGCCAGGAGATGTACTTCCAGCAGTTCTTTACCACTGAAGAGATCGTTGCCCGCATTGACGCCGTGGGGGCCGAACAGGTGCAGGCCATGGCCCAGCGCCTCTTCCAGTCCGACCGCATCGCCATTACCCTCCTCGGACGCCTCGGCGGCATCAAGCTCAACCGCGCCCGCCTGATGTGTTGAAAGCAGAGAGTAGGGAATAGAAAGGGAGTCCTATCAGGATTTTTCCAAAATCTTGATTTCTCCAAAATCTCGCAGCGGGGCCGCGCGGTTTCACGCACGCAGCGCGGCTGACATCAAACGGACTTGGATGACCCCTGATCCCTGTACTTTCCGAGCGTCCGATTTCCTTTTCGCGTCTATACGTTGTAGCATTTTGTCGGAAGGGCCGGCGTGCCGGCCTGCATCACGAGGCATTGGAATCCCATGAAGCGCAATCTCGCAATCCTTATCAACCGGCGCGGCGGCAAGCGGCCCAACGGCTTCACGCTGATGGAACTGCTGATCGTCATTTCCATCATCCTCATCCTGATGCTGGTGGCCATTCCCACGGCGGGCAAGATCCGCAAGCACGCCAACGAGCTCTCCGCGCAAAAGTCGCTGCAGACAATTCAGGAAGCCCAGTCGATGTACGAGTCCACGTATCCCACCTCAGGGTATGCGTGCAATCTGCAGGCCCTGGCCGGCGACACCAATTCAGGCCCGCCCAGCGCCACTGCCGCGCAGGTCATCAACGGTGAACTCGCCACGGGCATCAAGTCGGGATACATCTTCAACATCACCAACTGCACCAAGGTGACGGTCAACAACTCCGAGCGCGTCACCAGCTACACGGCCACCGCTGTGCCCGCCACTCCCGGCAAGACCGGCGACCGCGGCTTCTGCCTCGAATCCGGCGGAGCCATGCGGGCTGACCCAAGCGGCGGCACCAACTGCACGCAGATGGTGCAGTAAGCATGCCCATTCTCTTACGGCGCGGCGGCTTCTTTCTGGCCGCCGCGCTTTTCGTCTCTCCGCTGTTCTGTGCCGGCCAGGGCGCGCCCCCCAGCGTGCATGAAGTCGCCCAGCGCGTCGATCGCCACTACAACCAGCTCCACTCGCTCAAGGCCGGATTCACCGAGAGCTACGAAGGCATGGGCATGTCGCGCACCGAGAGCGGTACGCTGCTGCTGCTCAAGCCCGGCCGCATGAAGTGGGAATACAGCTCCCCCGCGGGCAAGCTCTTTCTGCTCGACGGCAAATACGCCTGGTTCTACACGCAGGGCGACCCACAGGTGCAGCGCATCCCAGCAAAGCAGCTCGACGATCTGCGCTCGCCCCTGCGCTTCCTGCTTGGCCACACGCAGCTTGAGAAGGAGATTAACGGCCTCAGGCTCGCCGCCGCCGCCAATGGCCGATACACCCTCACCGGCCAGCCCAAAGGCCAGGAGCAGCGCATCAGCCGCCTCACGCTGACCGTCACCGCCGACGGCGCCATCACAGGCATCGAGATCGAAGAAGTGGATGGCGCGCTCACCCGCTTCACCTTCACCGCGGAGGAGCCCAACGCCGCCGTTTCCGCCGCAGCTTTCCGCTTTACGCCGCCAGCGGGCGTGCCCGTGGTGGACGCCCTGCCGCCCGTCTAGGTTCGCAGACACTCCGCCCTGTCCTCGCGGCACGTGGCACCGAGGGGCGAATTCAATAGCATCCCTTGCCGCCAAGGACGGCGAACCGACTCTACGGGCTTTGATGAGTGGCCTGCTACTGTTTGACCGCCGAGCCGCTGACGAATACCGAACCGGAAACACCAGCAGGTAGTGTCGAGGTTCCGAATAACAGCGAAGCCCCACTTGCCCCCGCTTGAATATTGAAAGGCCACGCTCCGGAAACAGCTTGAAAGAAATTACCGAGGCATCCGGTTGGACCGGTGATCTGAGTCGCGGTGATGGCCGCCGTTCCGCTCGCAGTACTGGAAAGGTTGTAGGTTCCAGAGATACTTGCGTTGCAAGGACCCGGCACGATACTCATTGTTCCAGATGTGATGTTGCCATTGCCGTCAGCCACAAAGAAGCCAGTGCCTGTGCCTTGACTTCCATGCTCCAGGACTAGTGAATATGTGCCTGTAATACTGGCATTGGAATAGCCGGTCTGAGCAGAAACTGGTGGCACCGTAATGATCGAACTTCCTCCGCCAGAACACCCAGAAATTACAACGAGACAGATAACTCCGAACAAGACAACTGCGCTCTTCACGTTACGACCTCCTATACCAACACTTAAACGATAACAAGTCTGCTTCTCCTTGCAACAGTACTGACTTTCTAACGTTCCCCCAGTCTTTCCACTAAAACCGTGCAAGGCCGCGTGCTAGACTTCCCCTGCATCGTTCGCCGCCAATTTTTCCTTCTCCCATGCGGAGCCGGTCAACCATTCGCACAGTCACTCCGGCGAACGAAGCACGGAGATCGCCATGCAGCCTTCATCCAGCCCCTTCGCGCCATTCACGCGCCGCCGCTTTCTTCAGGCCACAACCGCCGCAGCCGCCCTCTCCGCCAGCCCTTTCGCCCGCGCGCGCCGCGTCTCCGCCTCCAATCGCATCACCGTCGGCATCATCGGCTGGGGCATGATCGCTCCCACCAACACCAAGGCCTTCCTGTCCTACGACGACTGCCAGGTCATCGCAGCCTGTGACATTCACACCGCCCACCTGCAGGCGGCTGTCGACACCGTCAACACCCACTACGGCAACAAGGACTGCCGCGCCTACCACGACTACCGCGAGCTGCTCGCCCGCGACGACATCGATGCCGTGATGATCGCCATCCCCGATCACTGGCATGCCATCGTCGCCACCGAAGCCGCCAACCGCAAGAAAGACATCTACGGCGAAAAGCCTCTCGCCCACACCATCGCCGAGCAGCAGGCCATCGTCCGCGCCGTCCAGCGTAACAACATCATCTGGCAAACCGGCTCCTGGCAGCGCTCGCTGCCGCAGTTCCACAAAGCCGCCGAGATCGTCCGCAACGGCCTCATCGGCAACGTCACCCATGTCGAGGTCGGCCTGCCCGGCGCGCCCCACGACTTCCCCAACACCGTGCCCGCACTCCTCAAGCGCCTCGCGGCCCTGCCAGACAAGATCACCAACCCCGCCCTGATTGTCCCCGGCACGCCCGCATGGGATCTCGCCGTCACTCCGCCGCCACCTGAGCTCGATTACGACACCTGGATTGGCCCCTCGCGCATGGAGCCCTACATCGAGCAGCGCGTCTACCAGAACTGGCGCTGGAACTACAACACCGGCGGCGGGCAACTCCTCGACTGGATCGGCCACCACGGCGACATCGCGCACTGGGGCCTGGGCTTTGATTCCACTGGGCCC
>JAJYBT010000453.1 GCA_021778875.1 Acidobacteriota bacterium
TAGGTCTGGTTCAGATGCGCATGGGGCCGGACCCCGAAGCAAATCTGGCCTCGGCGGTGCGGCACATCCACGAAGCTGCGCGGCTTGGCGCAAACATTGTCTGCCTGCCCGAGCTGTTCCGTGCGCAGTATTTCTGCCAGCGCGAAGACATCCGCCTCTTTGACCTTGCAGAGCCGATTCCCGGGCCTTCCACGGAGCGCCTGGCCGAGGTGGCGCGCGAGGCACGGGTGGTCATCATCGCCTCGCTCTTTGAGCGCCGCGCACCGGGGCTCTACCACAACACCGCGGTCACACTGAACGTTGACGGCTCCATCGCCAGCGTGTACCGCAAGATGCATATCCCCGACGACCCTCTCTACTACGAGAAGTTCTACTTCACGCCGGGAGATCTGGGCTTTCACGCAGCCGACACGACATTTGGCCGAATCGGCACGCTTGTCTGCTGGGACCAGTGGTATCCCGAGGGCGCGCGGCTCACTGCCTTGCAGGGTGCTGAGGTGCTCTTCTATCCCACCGCCATCGGCTGGCACCCGGCAGAGAAGGACGAGTTTGGGCAGGCGCAATACGAGGCCTGGCAGACCATCCAGCGCGCCCACGCCATCGCCAACGGCGTTTACGTTGCCGGTGTGAACCGCGTCGGCCAGGAGCACGGCGACATCCTCGGCAATCGCGCCGCCGGACAGGGACTCGAGTTCTGGGGCGGCAGCTTTCTCGCGGACCCGTTTGGCCGCATCATCGCACAGGCCTCCCATGATGCCGAACAAGTGCTGCTGGCTGAAATCGACCTTGCGCTGCTTGAGGACACACGGCGCAACTGGCCCTTTCTTCGCGACCGCCGCATCGATGCTTATGGCGCAATCACCAGCCGCTTTATCGACAAGGCGCCTGCATCCGCGCAGGATGGGGAGCGCAAGTAACAATGCCCATTCAGCCGCCCGCAGGAACGCCGCGCCAACTGGGCTACCGCATGCCAGCAGAGTGGGAGCCGCACGAGGCCACCTGGCTAGCCTGGCCGCATAATCCCGAGGACTGGCCGGGCAAGTTCCAGCCGATTCCGTGGGTCTATGCAGAGATCGTCCGCCTTCTCGCCACGCGCGAGCGGGTCCACGTCCTCGTGGAGAATGAAAAGTCCCGCCGTCGTGCCGAAGGGACAGTTGAGCGGGGTGGAGCGGATCTCGATAAGGTGAGCTTCCATGTATGGCCCACTGACCGCGTATGGACCCGCGACTCCGGGCCCATCTTCGTGCGCAACGCTGAGGGCCGGGTGGGCGTCACTAACTGGCGCTTCAATGCGTGGGCGAAGTACCCGGACTGGCATCTCGATGACCAGATACCAAGCCGCGCAGCCGGGTTGCTGGGTCTGCCGGAGTGGTGCCCCGCCGTCGAGCTTGAGGATGGTCCCCACCGGCTGGTGCTCGAAGGCGGCTCGATTGACACGAACGGCGAGGGTGTCCTGCTCACTACCGAGGAGTGTCTACTGAGTGAGGTGCAGCAACGTAATCCCGGCGTAAGCCGAGAGCAGTTAGAATGCGCCTTCCACGATTATCTCGGCATCGAGCAGGTCGTCTGGCTCAACCGCGGCGTGGCCGGTGACGACACCCACGGCCATGTGGACGACATCACCCGCTTCGTCAGCCCGTCCACAATTGTCACGGCCGTAGAGCCGAACTCGAGCGACCCAAACCATGAGCCGCTCGCTGAAAATCTTGCCCAGCTCAAGGCCGCGCGCACTGCCGATGGCAAACAGTTCACCTTGGTCGAGTTGCCTTTGCCTCGCCCAGTGGTCTTTCGCGGCCAGCGCCTGCCTGCCAGCTATGCCAATTTCTACATCGCGAACGGCCTGGTCCTGGTTCCCACCTTTCACGATCCACATGACCGTGTGGCCTTAAACATTCTGGCGGATGTTTTCAAGGACCGCGAGGTCATCGGCATCCACTGCGTGGATCTCATCTGGGGCTTGGGCGCGCTGCATTGCATGACCCAGCAGCAGCCTGCCGCGCTACCATCGGAGAGATGATCACTGACGCCGAAGCCATGCAAGCTGCTCTTGCCGAAGCCCGCCTTGCCGCGGATGCCGGCGAGGTGCCGATCGGCGCGGTGATGGTCCACGAGGGCGTTATCATTGCCCGCGGGCAGAATCGTGTGTTGCGCGACAACGACCCGACAGCCCACGCCGAAATCGTCGCTCTCCGCGCGGCGGCCGTGGCTTTGGGCAATTACCGCCTCAATGGCTGCGCGCTTTATGTCACGCTTGAGCCCTGCGCCATGTGCGCCGGCGCCATGATTCATGCACGGCTCGACCGGCTTGTGTTTGCTGCGGTCGATCCCAAGACGGGCGCGTGCGGTTCGGTGCTCTCCGTGCTCAATCACCCGCAGCTTAACCACCAGATGCAGGTGGAGCAGGGGATTCTCGCCGATGAAGCGGCAGAGTTGCTGCGCAGTTTCTTCCGCGAGCGCCGGGGCTAGTTTCTCGTGAGCTTTCGGATTCTCTCCGCCTGAAGCGGCCACTTTTCCGCTAACTCGGCATAGCGCGCATTCCGGTAGTCGGCGAAGTCGAAGCCGGGAGTCACCGTGCAGCCCAGCAGCGCCACCTTGCCGTCGCCAATCAGCCGCGTTCCCTGCCACACGCCCTTGGGAACGACAAGTTGCACATGTTCGCCTGCCTCCAAATCCGGTCCGAGAGTAAAAAGCGCGGAGCGCCCGTCGGGGTAGAGCTGAAGCATCTCCACCGGGTCGCCGAGATAGAAATGGAAGATCTCGTCTGAGTCAAGAACGTGCATCTCGGAGAAGGTTCCCGGCTCCAGCAAATAGTAGATGGCGGTGCCCTGGGCGCGTATCCCACGCGGCAAATTCACTGATCCGGCGGATGTGTAGGTGCGCCGAAACGAGCCGCCCTCAATGGGATGCGGCTCAAGCTTCAGGAGAGCCTTGATTTCTTCGGCGGTCATTGCACCTGATGTTACCAGCGCTGGCGCGGTAAAATGGATATATGAAGGTGCAGGTCTATACCGGAGCCTGGTGTCGTGACTGCCGTGCTGCAAAGCAGTTTCTTGATGCTCACGGCATCGAATATACGGAAATCAACGTGGACGGAGATCCTGCGGCATCCGCTGAAGTGGTGCAGCACGTGGGTAAACGGGCCATTCCGCAGCTTGTGATTGATGGCGAATGGTTTCAGCCGTACAGGCCGGGCCGTGGCTTGCTATACGACGAACTGCATGAGCGCCTTGGAATTCCGCGCACCTGAGCCGGTTTCCCTCGTACAATCGCTAGTGTTGACGCGGGCCGCGCCTTGCGGTCCAGCACAGGAGTCTGCTCTTGATCGATCGCTACACACGCCCGGCTATGGGCCGCATCTGGACTGAAGGAAACAAATACCACTGCTGGCTCCAGGTGGAGTCGGCAGCCAGCTGCGTTCTGGCCGAGGACGGCGTGATTCCCGCTTCTGCGGCTGAGGCAATCGCCTCCAAGGCCGGCTTTTCAGTCGCCCGCATCCAGGAGATTGAGGCGGAGGTCAAGCATGATGTCATTGCCTTCACCACCGCGGTTGCCGAGAGCCTGAACGCGCAGGGACTCGGTTCCGAATCGCGCTGGCTCCACTATGGGCTCACCTCAAACGACGTGGTGGATACCGCCCAGGCATTGCAAATCAAGGAGGCCTCCGCGCTCATTCGCAAGGGTCTCGTGGGTCTGCTCGCTGTGCTCAAGCGCCGCGCTCTGGAATTCAAGCACACACCGATCATTGGCCGTACGCACGGCATCCATGCGGAGCCGACAACATTTGGTCTCAAACTGCTCAACTGGTATGCCGAGATGGAGCGCAATCTGGCCCGCTTTGATGCGGCGGCCGAAGACATGCGTGTAGGTAAGCTCTCCGGCGCGGTGGGAACCTTTGGCCATCTGAAGCCGGATCACGAGGAGCGCATCTGCGCGCGCCTGGGACTGAAGCCTGCGCCGGTCGCCTCGCAGGTGATTCAGCGGGACCGGCACGCGGCCTATATTTCCACACTCGCGCTCATCGGCA
>JAJYBT010000454.1 GCA_021778875.1 Acidobacteriota bacterium
CCACGGCAGGAAGTGCGTATGACCCGCTCACGATTCATCCTGTACCCTCCAAGCTCGCCCAAGGCGACGGATGGTATCCGAGATGTGTTGAAAGGATATGTGCCTGCCTGGCCCGAAAACTCGGCGCCTCTCAAAATCTTTATCTGCCCAAAAGGCTCGCCCGCTACTACTCGAAGCGGGTTGGCAACGCGACTTTCCTGATCTTCCAAGAGCCGCTGCTCTTTGCGTAATCGATCGTCAGCATCTGACGCAAGGTCCGGCGCATCATGCCGTTACCCTGGGCATGAGCCATCTGCGCGAGCGTGCAATCCCTGGCCAGCGGCGTTTCCACGTCGACGGCACAGTCGAAATACCCGACGGCGCTTCGGCCATCTGCGGCGATTACGATCTTGTCCGGCGCGCCGGCGTGATCCACGGTAATCCTGCGCACTGCGCTCAAGAGCAGCGCATCGCGGTCACCGGCATTGACCTGTCGCAGCCAGGACTGATGCAACTCGCGGATCGCGGCCTCGTCCTCAAGGCGCTTGACGCGGGCCTTCAACCCGTCGTCGGCAAGCGCAACGGCGGAAACCGAGGAGATCGCGATAGGCGCGGCCAGAAGCGCTCCGCCTTTCAGAAACCTGCGGCGCGTAGGGGTAATGTCGTTGGTCATGTCGTTCTCACTCAAGTCCTGATCTGAAAATATTTGTCGACTTCGAACTTGCCCGCATGCCGGACAATGGCGCCGATCTGACTCATATCGAGGCCTTTCGAGCCGCAGAAATAGCCGATGCCTGCATCGTGCATGATGTTCAAGTTGAGGAGGATTGTGCCCAGCGTGCCGTTGCAGGCCTCCTCAAGCCAGCACATGAAATAGATGCCGTCGCGGATCTTCACAAATTCGCCCGGGCCGCTCCATTCCAAGCCGCCATGCCCGTCTGGCGTGAAGATGATCCAGGACGCCGTGTTGGGCGTGGAATAGAGATGCATCGAAGTGAGGCCGGGAGCATAGTTGTAGGTGATGCAGCGGCCCAGCATTTCAGTGGTTCTGCCGTGGCGGCGGTACATGGGCGGCTGAATGCCGTCCATCTCAAGCACGCCGAAAAGGACGCGCACCCCGGCCTCGTTGGCGAAATAGGGCGTATTGAGAAAGCCGTTGTAGCAGGTCACCAGACCCTGGTGGAAATCCACTGCCATGATGTGGCCGTCGTGGTCGGGCGCGTTCTCAAGCAGATGCCCGAACAGGAACAAGCCGGGCGCCACCTCGTAGCTCTGGTAGCGCGCCTTGGTCCAATCGCCCTCGCCGTCCATGCGCCAGTTGAGTTGGTCGGCGCTGTCGACCTTGTATTCCATGACCGGCCCATCGTCGTAGCGCAGGGTGAAGGTTTTGCCCGCCAGAAAGTCACTCGCGGGCAGGGCGTTCAAGGCCATTCCGGCGGCGCCGCCGGTGGCGGTACGGGGGGGAAAGGCAGCAGAATGTTCCTTGGCGATACTGGCCACCTGCTCCCTGGTGAGCTTCTCCATGGTCTTGATCGGCCGGTACACCGCCCGCCCGCCCTTGATGGGTTTGCCGTCCTTGTCCTTGGGGCCGGGGACAGGGTCACCGGAATCGTCGCCAAATTTCTCGAAGTGGGCGATCTGGCCCACGATGTCGCCATGGCCCCGGAAGATGTAGTAGTGCAGGTTGTCGTCTTCATCGAAGCCGAGCCGTAATCCCATTTGCTGGGAGCGGTTCATGTCGATCACATATGCGGTGAACGTGCCCGAAAACTCGCACTCCGTGCGGGTGTAGACAAAGAAATCGTTGTCGAGTATGACGTAGTCGGACGGGGCGCAGAAGCCAAGCTCCCCGCCCGTGCGCGACAACTCCACGAAATGGGAATAAGCGGCGGAGGGGTAGTACTCCAGCGTCTCCATGCCGTTGTCTTGCAGCCAGTGATAGCCCCGGCCCTCCAAGCGATCGGTTGGCTCGTGCCGCTTCGTGGGCACATCGCCCCCACCATCGACATAGCCGTAATAGATCTGGCGCTGGACCTCGCGGTTGTCCTCGTAGCCGCTGAACCACAGCTCAATGACAGTGGCCAGCCTGCTCTTTCGGTCGACGACCACGGTATAGCCGCGCTGCGTGCCGGGAATCATGTGGGTGAACAGGCAGATGTGGTCCATCTCGAGTGCGCCGAAGCCGGCATCGATCGCCTTGCCACCATCCTCGGACACCGACAGCCTGGTGTTGCCGGCGAACTTGTACTTCAGCGCGGGACCACCGTCGGTGACGATCGTCAGCGACTCGCCGGCGAAGTTTGTGGCGAGCGGCGAGACACTTGCCGGCCCGCGTTGAGCGACCGGCTCGAGCTTGGCGGAGATCTGCTCTTTGGTGAGCTTGGTGTAAGCGATGCGGTGCATCTGCTGTTTGGGATATGGTGTTCCGATCATACGTCTTCCCCTATAACTCTGACGCACCACTACGCACGGCGCCTTCGCGCCTCACGGAACCGCGCGACTTCGAGCGCGGCTCCTGCAAGCAGTAATTTAGCCAGGGTTTCCATTTTGGCATTCCGAACCGGAGTAAGTCTACACCCGACCGCTTCGCCGGCGCCGGATTTCCTGAGATTCTTCGTTCTGAGCACCCTCGGGGGGGCCACGGATGGGCATTCCCGCCTGTTGCCTAGAGACAGCTTATTCTCAGGCGGGCGCGCTCCTTTCGGATGCTTCCTATGCCCCTCCACTCCAAGTTATCGGTTTGGGACACTCCACCCATTTACCCGTCACCGGATGCGGGTAGTGGTAGGGGTGGATATCAGTGTTCGGCCACAGAACCGGCGCCGGATCTTCGAGGGCATCGGGTCCGACTGGATTCTTCGGGTACGTTTCGCTAAAGAACTCGACATAACGCGGCGGGGTGTGCGCCCAGCCGGTCTCGTAATCGGCCTGCCAAACCACGCGAGGACTAAGCACTTTGAATTTCCAGATTCCGTCTTCCTTTACGTACTGGTTCTCGTAAATGTCGCCCTCAAACCACTGGATAGGCTTCCCGCCAGCAGAATCGTGACGTCCTGCCTGCATCAGACACCGGACGCGCGCCTTGGCGGTCTTGCGATCCGGCGCCACATCAATCACGTCCTGCAATTGCAGGTGATCCAGCAGGAAGCCGAAGACCGGTCCGTTATGCCCGCCGGTGAAGTGCTTCCGCATACGGTCGCAAAACACTCTCCGGGCGCCTGCCCGCTTCTTAAAAATGCCTCCGAAGAAATGGACTTCGACGTCTTCAGAAAACAGATCGACCACTTCATCGTAAAGGCACTTATCCAGGTAGTAGCCGTAGATGTGCTGAAGACGCCGGATTTGATGGGCATCCTGGAGCACCCCAATCTCATTTGCCATCTGCTCGATCTTCTTCTCTAACGCGCTGATCTTCTCGGCATCGGTCATGGTTCAGTCTCCTAACTTTAGAGCGGTTCCAGGATAAATGTACCCTGCCGGATTTTGTGCCAGGTCGCCCCTCCTTGGGGTCGGGTCGACTCGGGTGTATTGCCTCCCGGGTATAGCAATCCTGGAACCGCTGTAGTGTCCCCATCGGGGATGGTTGAAACCCCTCGCCATCAAGGCGAAGAATGTTGGTCGAAGTCTCCTGAGGAGACGAGACTGCCGGCTGAAAACCGGCGGCTCTCTAAAGGGCGGGCGCACTTATGGAATTCATTCGATGCGCCCGATCAATCCCTCAGCTTATCGCCGGGGGCCGATCAGGCTTTGAAGAGCTATCTTCCTCCGGAAAACCAGGTCACTTCAGCATTAATCCTCCGTCAACCGGAATGACCGCGCCGGTAACGAACTCCGCTTCCTTTGAGCAGAGCCAGAGCACCAGGTTCGACACCTCTTCCGGCTCGCCGATTCTGCCGACCGGGTGCATCGACAGCACCCTGGCTCTTCCCTCCTCGGTACTCAACAATTTGTCGGAGAGCGGCGTTCGGATCACCCCGGGGCAGACCACGTTGGCACGAATTCCCTGACTGGCATATTCAATGGCCCCGGTCTTCGTCAGTCCGAC
>JAJYBT010000455.1 GCA_021778875.1 Acidobacteriota bacterium
CGACGTGCCGCAGCATCTGTTCCGCATGCACGATTGGCGCAACGACATCGAGACCGTCGGAGAAGTCCCCGCTGAGTTCATCCGTGAGCAGTCAGAGGGCAAGCTCAACTACGCGTATCCTGCGCAGGTGAACCGGCTCATCTCGCAGGGCGTTTATGATCTGATTCTTTCCATTGGCCAGGTTGTGCCGCATGAAGTGATCGGCATGGCGAACTACAACAAGAACATTCTGGTGGGCACGGGAGGACGCGAAGGCATCAACCGCAGCCATTATCTGGGCGCGGTGTATGGAATGGAACGCATCATGGGCCGCGCCGATAACCCGGTGCGCAATGTTTTGAATTATGCATCCGACCGCTTCCTGCGCCATCTGCCGATTGTGTATGTGCTCACGGTGGTGGGACGCAGGGCGGGAGGCGGACTTGCGGTGCGCGGACTTTACATCGGCGATGATGTGGAATGTTTCCACCGCGCCGCTGAGCTGAGCCTGAAGGTCAACTTTGAGATTGTCGATGAGCCGATTCGCAAGGCGGTCGTGTATCTCGACCCGCAGGAGTTCCACTCCACGTGGCTGGGCAACAAGGCCGTTTATCGCACGCGCATGGCGCTGGCCGATGGCGCGGAGCTGATCATTCTTGCGCCCGGCGTGAAGGAATTCGGCGAAGACAGGACCATCGACGCATTGATCCGCAAGTACGGCTATCGCGGCACGCCTGCAACGCTGGCGGCAGTCGATAAGCATGACGATATCGCCGGCGATCTGAGCGCCGCCGCGCACCTGATACATGGCTCATCGGAAGGGCGCTTCAGAATTGTGTGGTGCCCCGGCAGCCTGAGCAGGCAGGAGATCGAGGGCGTTGGCTTTGAGTACGGCGATTTGAGCACGATGCTTGCGCGCTATGACCCGCAGAAGCTCGCGCAGGGCTACAACAGCGTCGAAGGCGAAGAAGTGTTTTTCATTGGCAATCCAGGATTGGGGCTGTGGGCACATCGCAGCCGGCTTTGAAACGGGAGAGAACATGGGGAATGGAAGTTTGAAGCTCGGAAAGTTTTCTGTCGGTACAGGCGACAGGTTTGCGCATCAGGCCAAGGCGCAGTTGCAGGCCTGCATCAAGGCTCTCGATCACGGCGTCGAGATCGTTCCAGTGTGGAATAAATCGAATCGCGAGCACATGATTATCGGCTCTGAGCCAGCGTCTGTTCGGCAGGCCGCCGATGCCGCGGTGAATGCGCTTGGCTGGAGGCATGCCTACTTCTGCGACGCCGACCACATCACCATCAAGACGGTGGACCGCTTTCTGAGCGCGTGCGACTTCTACACGATTGACGTGGCGGACTTCATCGGCGAGGCTGCGGCAGAGCCGGACATCGATGGCTTTGTGAAGAGCCACGCGCAGTTGCAGGGCCGCATTCAGTTGGAAGGAATCGACGACGCCTTTGAGATTACGGCGCAGACGCTGCGACAGGCTGCGCGGAAATATCTGGGTGCGGTGAAGAAGGCCGGCGAGGTCTACCGCGCGATTCTGAATGCAAAGGGCGCGGGAAATTTTATCCCTGAGGTTTCGATGGACGAGACCGACAGTGCGCAGAGCCCGGTGGAGTTGCTGATTATTCTGGCGGCGATTGCCGACGAGGGCGTTCCCGTCCAGACTATCGCTCCAAAATTTAGCGGCCGGTTCAACAAGGGCGTGGACTATGTGGGCGATGTTGCCCAGTTCGAGCGCGAGTTCGCGCTGGACGTTGCCGCCATCGCGTATGCTGTGGCGCACTTTGACCTGCCGAACAACCTGAAGCTGAGCGTGCACTCGGGCAGCGATAAATTCTCAATCTATCCGGCGATTCATGCAACGATGAAACGCTTCAACGCCGGCGTGCATTTGAAGACCGCGGGGACGACGTGGCTGGAGGAGCTGATTGGCCTGGCTGAGGCAGGCGGGGACGGGCTTGCGCTGGCAAAGGAGATCTATGCCGAAGCCTTTGCGCATCGCGAAGAACTGTGCGCGCCCTATGCCACCGTGATTGACATTGACGAGTCCAGGCTGCCCACGCCAGCGGCGGTGAATGCGTGGTCCTCAGAACAGTACACAGCGGCGTTGCGTCATGTGCGCGGAGACGCGGCTTACAACAGCAGCCTGCGCCAGTTGCTGCATGTGGGCTTCAAGGTGGCCGCGAAGATGGGCAAGCGCTATCTCGACCTGCTGGAAGCCAACGAGGCTGTGATTGCACGAAACGTGACGCTGAATCTTTACGACCGCCATATCGCGCCTGTATTTCTTGGCTTCGGCGCATAGGCGCATCGCCATTCATCCAGCCATTGCAATGGAGACCTTATGAGTACAAAACTTCTTGACCTTGAAGGCAAAGTCGCGGTCGTTACCGGAGGCACCTCGGGCATTGGCCGCGCGATGAGCCTGGGCCTGGCCGAGGCCGGCGCTGCTGTGATTGCAACGGCGCGCCGCCAGACGCAGGTGGATGAGACCGCGAAGGAAATCGAGACGCGCGGACGCAGGACCTTGCGCCTGACTTCAGATGTGTGCGACCGCTCGTCGCTTGAGACCTTGATGTCCGCTGCGCTGGAGAGCTTCGGCAAGGTGGATATCCTCATCAACTGCGCGGGACGCATCAAGCGCACGCCAACGCTGACCATGGCGGAGGACGATTGGGCGGCGATCCTTGACACGAACCTCACTGGAACGCTGAGGGCCTGCCAGGTGTTTGGCCGTCACATGCTGGAGCGCGGCCATGGCCGCATCATCAACATTGCCTCGCTCAACAGCTTTGTCGCGCTGAGCGAGGTGGCAGCTTACGCCGCAAGCAAGGCCGCCGTTGTATCGCTCACGCGCTCGCTGGCGGTGGAGTGGTCAAAGAAGGGCGTGACGGTGAACGCCATCGCGCCAGGGGTATTCCGCACTGAGCTGAACGCCGCGCTACTGGACAGTACGCCGCGCGGCCAGGAACTGCTGATGCGGACGCCGATGGGGCGCTTCGGCAAGACGGAGGAGCTCGTCGGGGCCGCCATTTACCTGGCCTCCGACGCGGCTTCCTTTGTGACGGGCCAAACGCTGGTGGTGGACGGCGGTTTTCTGGCGAGCGGCGTGAACCAATAGTATTCCGCGCTCAAAAATGAATGGGGCTGCATCCGCAAGACGCAGCCCCTCACTTTCTGCCTTGGCCGATATCATTTCAGCGAGACATTCGCTCCCGCTACCTTCATCATCGATTCGCCTTCGTCGGCGTGAATGACAACGTCCTGGCCGGTTACGTCCGCATAGCCGATGGTCATCCCCTTGCGCGCGCTGATTTTGACGTTGCGCAGCACGACATTGCGCACCGGCGCTTCCGGAAGACCCATGATGGCACCTGCGGATGCGCCGCCGGCAGCCGTCACATTCTCAAGGGTGATGTCATGGAAGTGCGGCGTCAGCCGCGTGACCGGCTCCGTGGACACGCCGCCCGAGGGCAGAATTCGCGGGTAGTATTCGCTGATGATGAGCGCATTCTTCACGTCCTTCATCTGAATATCCCGGAAGACAAGGTTGCTCACATCGTTGCCGCGATCGCGATTGGCCTTGACGCGAATGCCGTTGTCCGTGCCCTCAAACTGGATGCGCTCGGCCGTGATGTTTCTCGCGCCGCCGGCCAGCTCACTGCCGACGGAGAGGCCGTGGCCGTGGAGAAAGGTGCAATCGGTGATGGTGATGTCGCGGCTTGGGTCATCGGGGCCGGGAGAATTGATCATCCCGGACTTGATGGCAATGTCATCATCGCCCACATCGGCATACACGTGGTCGATCACCACATGGGACGAAGAGAAGGGATCGATGGCATCGGTGTTGGGTGAGTGCGCGGGCGCGAGCACTTTGATATTGCGAATCACAACGTCATCGGAGTAGTAGGGAACCAACTGCCACATGGGCGAGTTCTGAATCGTTACGCCCTCAACGCGCACGTGCCTGCAATGGTCGAACACCACAAGTCGCGGCCGTGTGTGCTCCGATCCAAGAATGCCCGCGTCCTTTTGCG
>JAJYBT010000456.1 GCA_021778875.1 Acidobacteriota bacterium
GCGCTCAAGGTGCTCGGCGACAGTGATACTAAGGCGTCCTGCGGGCAGCTATACTATCGCGGTACAGTACTATGACTTTCGGCATGGGGTTTCGACCTATACTCTATTGCTGAACGGCAAGACCATGGCGACGTGGAAGGCCGGGGCCAGCCTGCCCGGCGACGAGATCAGCGGAGACACTTCTGCGCGCCACGTGATTTCACCTGTAGCACTGCATCCCGGAGACGTGTTGAAGATTGTGGGACGCCCGAATGGTGGGGAGCCTGCGCCGATTGACTATGTTGAGATTACTTCCGCATCTTCCATGAGCAGGTAGGAGTTTATGAAGATTACCAGCGCATCCGTGAACGTTTGCTCGCCGGGACGCAATTTTGTCACGCTGAAGATTGAGACTGATGAAGGCATTTACGGCCTGGGAGACGGGACGCTGAATGGGCGCGAGCTTTCAGTTGTCAGCTACCTGGTCGAGTATGTGATTCCGTGCCTGATCGGCCGCGATCCGTTTGAGACTGAGGACATCTGGCAGTACCTGTATCGCGGGGCCTACTGGCGGCGCGGTCCGGTGACGATGGCGGCGGTCTCGGCGGTTGATGTGGCGCTGTGGGACATCAAGGGCAAGGCGCTCAAGACACCGGTGTATAACCTGCTGGGCGGCAAGAGCCGCGATGGCGTGATGGTGTATGCGCATGCGAACGGAGTGGACCTGGAGCAGACGGTCGAGTCTGTGGCCAAGCGAGTGGAAGACGGGTACCTGGCGGTGCGGGCGCAGAGTGGTATCCCAGGATTGGGCGCTACGTATGGCGTGCCACAAGACGGGCAGAAATATGAGCCGGCTCAGAGGGGCTTGCCGGCTGAGAATACCTGGTCGACGGAGAAGTACCTGCGGCACACCCCGCTGCTGTTCGGGAAGCTGCGCGATCGATTCGGCGACGATCTGCACCTGCTGCACGACTGCCACCATCGTCTGACGCCGAATGAGGCGGCGCGACTGGGCAGGGATCTTGAGCCGTATCGCCTGTTCTGGATGGAAGATCCGGTTCCGGCGGAACAGCAGGAGAGCTACCGCAGGATCCGTGAGCACACGACAACGCCCATCGCGGTGGGCGAGGTATTCAATACCGTGTGGGACGCGGAGGGTCTGATCCGCAACCAGTGGATTGATTATCTGCGGATGTCGGTCTCGCATGGCGGCGGGATTACACACCTGAAAAAGGCTGCGGACTTTGCGGATATGTATCACGTTCGCATGGGATGCCACGGCGCTACGGATCTATCTCCAATAGCGATGGCGGCGGCGTTGCACTTCGGACTGGCGGCGCACAATGTTTCCATCCAGGAGCATATGCCGCATACGGCGGAGACCGATGAGGTGTTTCCGCATCATTATTCGTTCCGGAACGGATACATGTATCCGGGCGACGCTCCTGGGCTAGGTGTTGACCTGGACGAAGAGCTAGCGGCGAAGCACAAGTATCAGCGGGCGTACTTGCCGATTAATCGGAAGCTCGACGGGACTTTGGTCGATTGGTAGGGCTCGATGCTGCGCGGAAGTGTCCCTTAAGGTACGATGAAAAGTTCGCCTGAGGGGAAGTGCAATGATCATTGGAGTCCCGAAAGAAGTCAAAGACCACGAGAGCCGGGTAGGCATTACGCCCGCCGGGGTCAAAGCCCTTACCGAAGCCGGCCATAAGGTGCTGGTGGAAACGCATGCCGGGGAGCTCTCGGCTTTTACGGATGATGAGTATCAAAGTGCCGGAGCTGAGATCGTCGGCTCCGCGCATAATGTCTGGGCCAATGCCGACATGGTGGTCAAGGTCAAGGAGCCGGTGGAAAAGGAATACGGCTTCTTTCGCGAAGGGCTGGTGCTGTTTACCTATCTGCACCTGGCGCCGCTACCGGGACTGACGGAGCAATTGCTTGCGAAGAAAATGACGGGGATCGCGTACGAGACGATTCGTGATCGCGCGGGAACGCTGCCGCTGCTTACGCCGATGTCAGAGGTAGCGGGGCGGATGTCGGTTCAGGTAGGGGCGGCATATCTGGAGAAGGAGCGCGGTGGACGCGGGCTGCTGCTGGGCGGCGTTCCGGGTGTTCCTCCTGCGAAGGTGTGCATTATCGGTGGCGGGATTGTGGGCACTAACGCAGCAAAAATTGCCGTGGGAATGGGCGCGAAGGTGACGCTTGTGGACCTGAATCTGAACCGGCTGCGGGAGCTGGATGATATTTTTAACGGCAAGCTGTTTACGCTGGCCTCAAACTCCTACAACTTGCATCATGCGGTGCGCGAGGCGGACCTGGTGATCGGCGGGGTACTGATTCCGGGTGCGTCGGCTCCGAAGATTGTGACGCGGGAGATGGTGTCCGGAATGAAGAAGGGCGCGGTGATTGTGGACGTGGCGATCGACCAGGGCGGCTGCGTGGAGACGGCGCATCCGACGACGCACAGCGATCCCTCGTTTGAGGTGGATGGTGTGGTGCACTACTGCGTGACGAACATGCCGGCGGCGGTACCGAATACTTCGACGCTGGCGCTGACGAATGCGACGTTTCCATATGTGCTGAAGCTGGCGCAGCACGGGGCGAAGGATGCGATTCTGCGCGACGACGGGATTTGCGACGGAGTGAATACCTACGAAGGAACGCTGACGTGCAAGCCGGTGGCAGTTTCGCAGCAAAAACAGTGGAAGCCGGTGCGCGAGCTGCTGGCATAGTACCGGACTAAAAGAGGAAAGGGCGCGTTTACAAGCGCGCCCTTTCTATTTTCCGGTTGAGTAGACTACTGCTGCTGAACGGTAATCGGATTCTCCAGGCGGAACGTCAAAGTGCTCTCCGCGGGTATCACAATTTCCTTGTTGCCTGTGAATGCGGTGCCAGCCGTGCCTGCACCTGCTCCCGCAAGTCCGCCGATGAGCGCGCCCTTGCCGCCGCCTGCGAGTCCGCCGATGAGCGCGCCAAGCCCGGCGCCGCCGCCGATAAAGCCTGCCGTACGCTTGCCTTTGCCCTTCTCTGCGCGTTCCAGCGTGCTGGACGCGATCTGATAGGTCATGCCGTTCGCACGGACGCTGTCGAGGCGAAGCTCAAGCAATGCTGCTCCCTTGAAGCGGCCGAGTGGGTGGGCGGCAATCACTGTGCCGACAACTGGAGAGCCCGCCGGGATGGCGGTGACGCCGTTCGCAGTTAGAGGAGCAGCCAGAGTGCCGCTGAAGGTTTCGCCAGCCTGGCTGATCTTCGATCCCACTGTCTGCCGAATGGTTACTGCAATGTGAGATCCCGCGGGGACAACCAGCGGCGGCGGTGGCGGAGGCGGAGCCTGGTTCTGCGATGCGCGCGACGAAGAGCGACGCGGAGCCCCCTGAGAATACGACGATGACGACGGCGACGAGGAGGGCGATGAAGGATTGGCCTGGCCAGGTGCTCCCTGGTCGGGCGGCGGCGGCGGGGCCGCGTTCTGCGATGCGCTGGACTGGTCAGTGTTGTTGGGCTGCTGATTCTGTTTGTGACATCCACTGGCAAGCAGCAGTCCTGCCAGTGCTAAGGGGAGAGCGAACTTAAGAATACGGGTCGATTTCATAGCGGACACCATAATGCCATATTGTGAGGCGTTGCGGGATGAGGACGCAAACGCCTGGCGGCCTATAATCATCGGGCAGGAGCAGAATTTGGCGGAATCGAAACATCGGCGGGCGACCTTAATATCTCTGGGATTGGGCACGCTGTTTGTGGTGCTTCTTCTGGTAGTGTTGAATGCCTTCAAGCTGAGTTTTCTGGAGCCGCATAATCTGATTCAGATTCAGTTATTTACGGCACTTTCCGTGCTAGTGTTTCTGCTGCTGGTGGTACTGCTGGTTCTGTTGTTCCGCAATATTCTGAAGCATCTGGCCGACCAGCGAAGCCGGGCGCTTGGCTCACGGCTGCGATCACGCATGTTAGTGGGAGCTTTGTTAATTTCCTGCGCGCCTGCGCTGTTCATGGTGCTGTTCAGCTACTGGCTGCTGAA
>JAJYBT010000457.1 GCA_021778875.1 Acidobacteriota bacterium
CCTTATCGGATTCAGCGTCTTTTTTTACTACTACTTCAAATATCAGGGAGTGGTGGACGCTCGGCTCAAAGAGCCGCTCTTTGCCGACACAGCCAAGATCTACGCGGCTCCGCGCGAAGTACGTCCCGGCCAGAAACTCACGGTCCAGCTCATCGCAAGCGAATTGCGTGAGGCCGGCTACAGCAGCGACGACGCTCCACCCGCACCCATGGGTTCCTTCGTTCAGAACGCGCAGTCCATCACCGTGCATCCGGGCCCCGAGTCCTATCACTCTCCGGATGCCGCCACCATCAGCATCTCCGGCGGCCAGGTCGCTTCAGTGCTGGGTGACAACGGCCGGCCACTCTCCAGTTACGAGCTCGAACCTCTTCTCATCACGGGCCTGAGCGAGGACGCCAACCGCACCAAGCGCCGCCTCGTCACGTACGACGAAATCCCGCAGAATCTGGTTCAGGCTGTCCTCGCCATTGAAGACCGCCGCTTCTTTGAGCACAGCGGCGTCAACTACGGCCGTCTCCTTGAAGCGGGCATTCGAGACATCGCCACCGGCCAGAAGCAACAAGGCGGCTCTACGCTCACCATGCAACTGGCGCGTGGCTTCTTCCTTACGCCAGAGAAGCGTTTCAAGCGCAAGATCATCGAGATCGTCATTACCTTCCAGCTTGAGCACCGCTTCAGTAAAAAGCAGATCTTTGAGATGTATGCCAACGAAATTCCTCTTGGCCAGCGCGGCAGCTTCTCAATTGACGGCTTTGGCGAGGCCTCGCAAGTCTACTTCGGCAAGGATGTCCGCCAGCTCGACCTTGCCCAGTGCGCGATGCTCGCCGGCATAATCCAGCGACCCAGTTACTTCAACCCCTTTCGCCATCCGGACCGCGTCATCGACCGCCGCAATCTCGTGCTCGACTCCATGGTAGAAACAGGCGCCATCACCAAAGAGGTCGCCGAGCAGGCAAAGCAAGAGCCTCTTCGCCTTGCCCCCGCCAGCGTTGACGCCAGTGAAGCGCCCTACTTTGTCGATCTTGTGCGCGATGAGTTGTCACAGAAACTCGGAGACCGGGACTTCAATCGGGAGGGCCTCCGAATCTATACCTCGCTGGATCCTGATCTGCAACGCGCAGCCACCATCGCGGTCGAGTCCACGGTACCGCAGATTGATGCACAGGTAGACCGCCTGCACGCTCGCAAAAAGAAACTCGGGCAGCCCTATGTCTACCCACAGGTCGCGCTCGTCGCAATCAATCCCCACACAGGCCAGGTGCTGGCGCTGGTGGGAGGGCGAAGCTACGGCGCCTCGCAGCTCAATCACGCGGTTGCAAAGCGTCCCACCGGCTCGATCTTCAAGCCCTTCGTCTACGCTGCTGCCTTCCAGACGGCCGTGGAAGGCACGATGCTCCCAGGGCAGAACAAGCTCTTTTCGCCTGTCACTCTGCTCAATGACCAGCAGACTACCTACGATGCTGGAACTCCACTGGAATACACGCCCCGCAACTACAAAGGCGAGTACTATGGCGACATTACGGCCCGCTACGCTCTGCAACGTTCTGACAACAACGCCACCATCTCTCTCGCCAGCATGGTGGGCTTTGATCGCGTTGCCGCACTCGCGCGCGACGCCGGCATCGCAACTGCACAGCCCACGCCCGCTATGGCCATTGGCGCGTATGACGCTACACCGCTGGACATGGCCGGCGCGTACACGGTCTTTGCCAATAACGGTCTGCACCTCAACCCGTGGATGCTGGCCAGCGTCCGCACTCCGCAAGGTGACGTCATCAAAGACTTCACGCCGGATTCTCGCCAGGTGCTCGACCCGCGCGTTGCCTTCCTGACCACCAGCATGCTTGAAGCCGTACTGCAGGGGAACGGCGGCAAGCCATGTGAGATTGAAGGGCGAGACTACTGCGGCACCGGCGCCGGCGTGCGTAACATGGGCTTCACGGCTCCCGCCGCCGGCAAAACCGGCACCGACCACGACGCATGGTTCGCCGGCTTCACTACAAACCTGCTCTGCATCGTGTGGGTTGGCAACGACGACTATACCGATATCAAGCTGGAAGGTGCCCACGCCGCCGCGCCCATCTGGGCTGAGTTTATGAAGCGGGCAGTTGCCCTGCCACAATACTCCGACGCGCACGACTTCACGCCCCCCGACGGAGTGCAGATCGTCACGCTCGACAGAACCACCAACCTGCTCGCCGATGCCTCTTGTCCGGATGACTACGAAGCGGCGTTCCTCAACGGTACTGCTCCCACCGACACCTGTGACCACCCCTCCGACCACCGGAACATCTTCCAGAAGATCTTCGGCCTGGGCAAGAACAACAATCAGTAAGCAGCCACTGTGCTGGGCAGCACCTGGCAGCGCGGACACCAGAACGTCACCCGCGCTTCCGGCCCCTGCAGCCGGCGCTCGATGCGCTCTTCGCACCTGCGGCACGGCTCACCGGCTCGCCCGTAGACCCACAGGCTTTCCGCTGGGTCGGAATCATGCGTTGTCCGGCGATGCAGTCCGCGAAAGGTAACGATGCGCTCGCCTGAATCCTCCAACACGTTCGCGGCGATGAGCTTCTGCGCGGTCGCAATGAGCTGGTCAATCTGCGCCGCGCTGAGCGCGGCGACCTGCGCAAAGGGATGCACACCGCACACAAAGCAAATTTCGGACTTGAAGACATTGCCCACACCAGCAAGCACTTCCTGGTGCAGCAGCACGTCACCAATCTCCTCGCGCGCGCAGGCTCGCACGCGCTCCGCAACAGCTTCCGCGTCAAACTCCGCGCTCAGCACGTCGCGCGCCGCCGGCGGAATGCGGCGATCGCGCTGAAGCGTCTGCGCGGTGTGCATCTGCGCCACCGGCACGCGAAAGCCCACGGCAACAAACTCGGCATTCTCGATGACGACGCGCATGTTGGCGCGCGGTTGCTGCCAGCGCTCGCCGGGGCGGTAGATGTGCCACGCGCCGCTCATCAGCATGTGCGTCGCCAGCGTGGCGCCGCCGGAGAAATGAATCAGCAGCCATTTGCCCCGCGACTCCACACGGTCCACCGTGCGCCCGGTCAGCGGCGCGTCATCATGAAAGCGCGTCAGCAGCGGATACGTGGACTGGAAGCGCGTTACGGGTCTGCCCGCCAGCGCGCGGCCCAGCGTCCGCGCCGTGCGAAAGATGGTGTCTCCTTCCGGCATCGCGCTTATTGCACCTCGTGGCTCGGCGGCTCGTGCAGCGCCATCGGAATCCGCCGCAGGTGCATGCCCAGCGGTCCGGCATAGAAGCCCGCGTCCTGCAAAAATCGCGCCATCCCGTGCGCCGCGACAGGCTGACCGTTGATGGTGGTGATCAGTATCCCCTGATGGCTGCTGCGCGCCATGCGCTGCTGCCCGCGCGCACACAGAAAATGCGCCAGCCCCGCCGTCACCTGCGAGCGCTCCGGTTCGTCGGCAGGCAGAAACACCAGCAGGTTCGGATTGTTCCGCCGCATCCACGCAACCAATTCGCCGTTGCGCAGAATCACCTCCGCGTAGGCTGCGCGCGTCAGCACGCGCGGCGCGGTCTCCACGTCCTCGTCCATCGCGGGCAACTCCGGCCAGCGCAGCACAGACCCATACGGATTCGCAGGGTCGGCCGCGGCCAGTTGCACAAACTCCGGCTTCTCGTCGCTGGGCTCGGCACGCAACCGTCGCAGCAGGTCCACCGCCGCAGGCAGCGCAAACTGTGCCGCGCCCAGCCCCGCAACAAAGTAGCCGCGCCGCACGCGTCCGCTGTCTTCCAGAGCTTTCAGCACGTCATACACCGCGCTGAAGCCGCCCGGCACATTCTCCGCCGCCACCGCCTCGCGCGTCAGCACGCCGTAGCGATGCAGCAGTTGCAACGCCAGCGCATGGCTCGCCTCCGTCGCGCTGGGGCTTCCCTGCCCGCCGCGTCGCGGCAGCACAGACCACCGCCCCTGCGCATTCGGCGGCGTCGTCCGCCGCGAGCGAAACACCGCCCCCGTCTGCAGC
>JAJYBT010000458.1 GCA_021778875.1 Acidobacteriota bacterium
ATGTCGGGCGCGGACGGCACATTTTCCATCAGCAATCTGCTGAGCGGAACGTATCAAATTGACATCGAAGCCGCTGGATTCGCGCCTTATCGCAATGTGTCCGTCGCGGTTGCGGTTGGCAGAGATTCGCGCATGGAGGCAAGCCTTGTTCTTGCGTAGGCTGCATAGCAGGTGACCGTGCAGGCACAGGCTGGGACGCTGGATGTGTCGCAGTCTTCCCCCGTCACAAACATCGACAAGGATCGCATTGAGGAACTGCCGATTCCGAGCCGGAACTATCTGAACTTTACGCTCTTGTCTCCTGCCCTTGCCGGGGCCAATCCGGTGCTGGCGCGACAGGCGCCTTTTGCCGCGGAAGGTGGCTTTACCGCGGGTGGATTGCGTCCGTCGAGCAACGCCCTCTATATAGACGGGGTTGACGATAATGATGAGTACACAGGGTTGAGCCGCACTGAGTTGTCGCCGGAGGCCATCAGTGACTTTCAGGTGGTGAATCACGGCTATGCGGCGCAGGCGGGTGGTTCGGCTGGAGGATCTGTTGACGTAGAGACCCGCGCGGGCGCGAATACGCAACATGGCGACGCATTCTTCTTTGTGCAGAATGGCGCGCTGAATGGCACGCCTGCGCTGGAGGTTGCGCCCGGCAAGCCGGATGAGAGCCGCATGCGTGCAGGTGTATCAACTGGCGGAGCCTTGCGGCGCGACAAGCTGTTCTACTACGCAGCGGCCGAGCAGGAGATGGCGCGAGGCGAAGAAGCAAGCGACTTTAGCGCAAACAAGGCAGCGGGGATTGATTCCGCATTGCGGCAAAGTGGCCCTCTGCAAGGGTTCCGCCTGCAACAGGGTTTTTATCCTACGACCAATGAAGAGACGGAACTGTCTGGCAGGCTGGATTTCGGCAACAGCGGCAACGGCCTGATGCTGCGCTATGCGCTGACGAACAACAGAGCAGTGAACGATGCCTTTCATATGGACGATTTGACCGATCTGAGTGCGCGCGGCTCTGCATTCTATGACGACAACAGCGTGAATGGGGCATGGAGTGATTCCATTACATCGCACCTGGAGAGCCAGAGCACATTCGAGGTTGCACAGCGACGCGTGGCTTTGCGGACGGGATCCACGTATGGCCCCGGCGTGGTGGTGACGGGGATAGCGGCATTGGGCACTCCCTATGACGGAAACAGCCGCCGCTATGAAACTCATGTTGATGTGGGAGATGCCCTGATCTGGCAGCACGGCGCGCACCTGATGCAGGCCGGAGCCGCTGTGAGTCATACCGGACTGCGCGCGGCCGATAGAGATGGATTCGGAGGCCTGTACATTTTTCCTTCGGTCGATGCGCTGGCGGCGGGGCAGGCGGATTTTTACGTGCAGAGCTTTGGCAATCCGAATACGAACTTTGGCGAACTGCGGAGTTCGGCGTTCGTGCAGGATCATTGGACTCCCTGGCGGAGCCTCGCGCTTGATTTTGGCATGCGCTACGAGAGCAGTCAGCTTCCGTCGCCGATTCCGGATCATGCTCTGAACCTCAGTCCGCGCTTCGGATTTGCATGGTCTCCGCAGAAGCAGTGGGTGGTGCGAGGAGGCTTTGGCATTTTCTACGATCGCTATCTGCTGGGGACGATCAACCGCGTGGAAGAATGGAATGGGAAGGGCGCCGAGCAGCAGATTGCCGAAGGGCAAAGCGCCGCCGCACTCTATCAGTCGTCTACATTCTTCACCAGACCGGATGCGGATATTGCGCCGAGCATATGGCAAGCGCAAAGGTCGCTTGCCAATCCATATGCGGAGACTGCATCGCTTGGCTTTGAGCGATCCTTGCCGGGCGACTGGACCATCGGCGGAGAATATCGCTTTGTGCACGGTGTGAAGATGGGGCGCACGGTAAACAGCAATTTGCTGCCGCCCGTGCAGATGACCGAAGGAGATGCGGGTAGTCTGGGCGTCAGCAATCCCACGCCACAGCAGATTGGGCGGCTGGTATTTTCTTCGCAGCGCCGGAACCCTCTGTATGATGCGACAAACGAATTCCAGACAGCGGCCAGCTCAAGCTACAACGGCGCTACGGTGACGGTGAATCGCCAGTTTACGGAAGATCTGGAACTGATGGCAGGCTATACCTTCGCCAAGACAATCGATGATGCCTCGTACGACGCGGAGCAGCCACAGAACCCATATGCGCTGAACCAGGAACGGGCACTGTCTTTGCAGAATCAGCGTCAACGTTTTGTGCTGAGCGGGCTATGGGTGATTGGGCCAGACCTGGATGACGCACAGAATGCGGCAATGGCTGCCAAACCGAATGCCTTTGAGAGGCTGGTGTACGGATTGGAGTTTGCCCCGATTCTTGTTGCAGGCAGCGGTATGCCTGACAATCCGCTGACGGGCATGGACAGTGCTGATGAGCATATCTATCCCTTTGCCGCGCGTCCGCTGGGCATGGCGCGAAACAGCATGCTAACGCCAAGCACGCTGGATTTTGATCTACGCGTGCTGAAGATGATTCCAATCTGGCGCGGCCACCTGGATGTTGTGGCCGAATCATTCAACTTGCTGAACCGGCAGAACGTGGAGATGAACAACGATGTCTTCGGATCGAACCTGAGCCCAAGCGCGAACTTTGATACTCCCACGCAGGAGTCGGATCCACGCAGAGTGCAGTTCTCGCTGGACTTTGAGTACTAAGAAGACAGCGCTCCGGATCGAACTGCAATCAGATGAAACGCGGCAGCATGAGGCTCAACTGCTGAGACCCACGCTGTAACGCGGCCACCTGGGGCGGATGGAGTGATGATCGACCACGGGTGGCTGGTCGCACTCGCAGGCGATGACGGTGACCGGATCGTCGATGGGCTGCTCCGGCAACCCTGTGATGCGCAAGGATAATTCGTCTTGCGTGAATGTGACGGGGTGCCCTGTCTTGAGCAGCCTTGCTGAAAGCACACTGGCATGCAGACCGCCCACTGCGACGACGGTGGGCGGCTGAAAGAAGCGGAGCCACTGGGCTGCTGGTGTGCCGGAGGGCCAGAAGTAAACGTGGATGTACAGGGTGTTTCCCTTGCGAGTGAAGTTTGTGTAGTTGCCAAAGCTGAGGGCGGCCCCGCCCTGCGTGTCGTAAATGGACTCGCCGTTGACTGAGAGCCACCGGCCGACAGTCTCAAGCGTACGAACCGATTCGTCCGGTACCGTGCCGTCGGGTTCCGGGCCGATGTTGAGCAGATAGTTGCCGCCCTGCTGTGCGCAGGTGGCGAGGTCCTTGAGGATGCGGCGCGCGGATTTCCATTCGTTGTCGGCTTGCTGATAGCCCCAGCCAAGATTCATCGTTTCGCAGGATTCCCATGCGCGCTTGTCGGCCTGGATCTTGTGCTCGGGTGTAGAAAAGTCTCCATCGAGGCCGTTGCGGTTATTGACGATGATCTCGGGTTGCAGTTCGAAGACCATGCGATTCATGCGATCCGCCTCCCACTGTTCGGGAGTAAGTGGCTGGGCGACGTCGTACCAGAGGATGTCGATCTTGCCGTAATTCGTCATCAACTCACGAAGCAGGCCGTGTGTGTAATCGACGAAGCGCCTGCGCGCATTCTCATCGGTGGCGCAGCGCATGCCGTCTGGATGATGCCAGTCCATGAGGGAGTAATAGAAGCCGATGCGCATGCCTGCGGCGCGTGCCGCCTCGACGTACTCGCGGACGAGGTCCCGGCCCGGACCCGTTCGGGCGGCGCTGAAGTTGGTGAGCTTTGTATCCCAAAGGCAATAGCCCTCGTGGTGCTTGGTGGTGAGCACCATATATTTTTGACCAGCACGTTGCGCAAGGCGGACCCACTCCTGCGCGAATCCGGCCTTAGGCTTGAAGTGCTGCGCGAGGAGTTCGTATTGCGGAATGGGAATACCCTCCGACTCCATGACCCACTCCTGCTGGCCGATGACGCTGTAAAGCCCGAAATGGATGAACATGCCGAAGCGCGCGGCCTGCCA
>JAJYBT010000459.1 GCA_021778875.1 Acidobacteriota bacterium
ACATGCGCATACTCCCGGCAGGTTTTCTGGAAAATTGTATCCGACTTCCAGCTCAGCGCAGCGCGATCTGCCGTTCCGCGGCACAGCCAGCCGCCAGCCGGAGCGCGCTGGATTGCGGCTGGCGGCGCTGGCGCATCCGTTTAAACTAGGCAGTGGAGTTCTGCGCCGGGAATACGAACGAGCGCGGTGGATTGGAGCTTGCTTTGGCAGAGACAGTGTTTGATGTGGCGATTATCGGCGGCGGGCCGGGCGGATACACGGCGGCGATTCGCGCGGGGCAGCTTGGGCTGAAGGTGGCGCTGATTGAGAAGACGCCGAAGCTGGGCGGAACCTGTCTGCACGTGGGCTGCATCCCCACAAAGGCGCTGCTGTTCAACGCCGAGCTGTGGGACCACCTGAAGCACGCGGCTGACTACGGCATCGACGGCGTGGAGAGTCGCACGCTGAACTGGGAGTCCGTGCTCAAGCGCAAGAACGCCATCATCACCAAGCACACCAAGGGCCTCGACTTCCTGATGAAGAAGAACAAGGTCACGGTCCTCTCCGGATACGGCCGGTTGACCGGACCGGCCAAAGACGGCGTGCACACGGTGGCGCTGAGCGACGTGCCGGATGGCGCGGCCACTGAGGTGAAGACGAAGAACGTGATTCTGGCCACGGGGTCAGAGGCCAAGACGATCTTCGGCCTCAAGCCGGATGACCGCATCCTGACCAACATTGAGATGCTCAGCGTGCCGGAGCCGCCCAGGTCGCTGATCGTGATCGGCGCGGGCGCCGTGGGCATGGAATTCAGCTCCATCTTCCGCAGCTTCGGGGCCGAGGTGACCATCGTCGAGTTCCTGCCGCGCGTGGTGCCGGTGGAGGACGAGGACGTCTCCAAGGAGATTACGCGGCTGTTCAAGAAGCGCGGCATCGACGTGAACACCGGCGCGAAGGTGGAGAAGGTGGAGAAGACCGGGAGCGGTGTGAAGGTCACCTGGACCAACTCCAGCGGCAAGACCGTGGAGAAGGAAGCGGAGAAGGTGCTGGTGGCCGTGGGACGCGCTCCGCGCACCGAGAACGTGGGTCTGGAGACGACGCGGGTGCAGCTCGACCGCGGCTTTATCCCGGTGAACGAGGCGCAGGAGACGGCGGAGCCGGGCGTGTTTGCCGTGGGCGACATTGTGGCCGGGCTGCCGCAACTGGCGCACGTGGCCGGCATGAGCGGCATTGTGGCCGTGAGCAAGATCGCCGGGCGCAACTACAAGCCGGTGCGGAAGGATCGCATTCCGGGCGCCACTTACACCGAGCCGCAGATTGGCAGCGTGGGGCTAACAGAGGCGCAGGCCCGCGAGAAGGGCTACGAGGTAAAGGTGGGCAAGTTCCCCTTCGCGGGCAACTCCAAGGCGACCATTGTGGGCAGCCACGACGGCTTTGTGAAGATCGTCTCCGATGCCAAATACGGCGAGATCCTCGGCGTGCACATCCTTGGGCCGCAGGCTACGGAGCTGGTGGCAGAGGCTGTCGCCGTGCTGGAGCTGGAGGGCACGGTGGAGGAGATGATGTTCACGATTCACGCGCACCCCACGCTGGCCGAGAGCATGCTGGACGCGTTTGCAGCCGTGGAGGGCATGGCGATCAACGCCTAGCGACAGAACGCAGGGGAATGTGCGAATGCAGGTAAACGGATATATGAAGAAGAGCTGTGTTGTTCTTGCCCTGTTGGCCATGGCGAATTTCCAGGGCCTGGCGCAGGCCAACTCAGGCGCGCCGGAGCCATTGCAGGTGCCGGCAAAGACGCTGCCCGTGCCCACGGACGTGAGCCCGGAGATGCAGAAGATCATTGGCGCTCCGCGGCGCGCTGGGTGGGACAAGCTGTGGACCACCGGCGAAGAGTGGCGAGCCGCAGCCAATGCGCAGGCTGCGCAGACCATGCAGACGCTGCCTGCAATGCGCGAGCGCCTGCACGTGACCGTGAAGCCCGCAACGATGGACGGCGTACGTGTCTTCCTCGTGACGCCGGATGTAATTCCGCCGGAGCATCGCGACAAAGTCCTCATTCACGTGCACGGCGGCTGCTACGTGTTGTTCCCGGGCGAATCAGGAACGTCCGAGGCCATCCTGATGGCGGGGTTCGGGCACTTCAAGGTAATCAGTGTGGACTATCGCATGCCGCCGGAGGCGTACTTCCCTGCCGCGCTGGACGATGCGATGACAGTGTATAAGGCTGTGCTGCGCACGGCGAAGCCGAAGAACGTGGCCGTGTTTGGCACCTCGGCCGGCGGTGCTCTCACGCTGGAGATGATGCTGCGGGCAAAGCAGATGGGGCTACCCATGCCGGGAGCGATTGCGCCGGGCACGCCCATGTCCGACGTGACGAAGACGGGCGACTCATTCTACACAAATGAGCTGGTGGACAACGTACTTGTCTCGCGCGACGGCTTTTGCGACGCGGCAACGGTGGTCTACGCGCACGGACATGACCTGAGCGATCCGCTGCTGTCGCCGGTGTACGGAGACATGCACGGCTTTCCGCCGGCGATTTTGAGCACGGGGACGCGCGATCTGCTGCTGAGCAACACGGTGCGCGTGCACCGCAAGCTGCGCGAGGCGGGTGTGGATGCAGCGCTGGAGGTCTACGAGGGGCAGTCGCACGCGCAGTACCAGTTTGACGATCGCGTGCCGGAGACAAAGGAAGCCTTCGGAGAGATCACGGCTTTCTTCGACAAGCATCTGGGCCACTGACGCCTTGCAGGTGCAGCCCGCGCATGTGACTTGGGGCAAGCCATCCTCATGCTCCGGTTGACGGTAGCCCGCTCTGCCGGACCGAAGCCGATAGGTAAGTTGAAAAATACAAAAGCCAGCTCTCTGTGAGAGCTGGCTTTTGCCTTGATCGCGAACGCCGCTGATAACTACAGCTCGGTTGACTGGCTGCTGACGAGGGCCTGCGCCTTGGCGATGAAGTCGGCCAGGGGCATGGAGCCCTGGTCGCCTTTGCCGCGGGTGCGCACGCTTACGGCGTTGGCCGCTGCTTCCTTGTCGCCAAAGACGAGGATGTAGGGCGTCTTCTGGTTGGCCAGGTCGCGAATCTTCGCGTTCATCTTCTCGTTGCGGCTGTCCACTTCCACGCGGAAGCCGGCGGCCTTGAGTTCGGCCTCCACCTTGTGCGCGTATTCCAGGTGGCGCTCGCTGATGGGCACCAGGCCGATCTGCACCGGCGCAAGCCACAGCGGGAAGGCTCCGGCATAGTGCTCGATGAGCACGCCAAAAAATCTCTCCACTGACCCGAAGAGTGCGCGGTGCACCATGACGGGCTGGTGGCGCTCGCCATCCTCGCCCACGTATTCCAGCTCAAAGCGCGCGGGCAGGTTGAAGTCAAACTGCACGGTGGAGAGCTGCCACAGGCGGCCCAGCACGTCCACGAGCTTCACGTCGATCTTGGGGCCGTAGAAGGCGGCTTCGCCGGGGATGGTCTTGTACTGGATTCCCTTGCGATCCAGCGCCCGCTGCAGGCTGCCGACGGCCAGGTTCCAGTTTTCGTCGGAGCCTGCGTAGTGCGCGCGGTCATTGGGGTCCCAGGTGGAAAGCTCGACCTTGAACTCGGAGAAGCCGAAGGTCTTCAGCACGGCCTCGGCAAAGTCGATGCACGCGACCACCTCGTCTTCAATCTGGCCGGGGGTGCAGAAGATGTGCGCGTCGTCCTGCGTAAAGCCGCGTACGCGCAAGAGGCCGTGCATGGTGCCGGAGCGCTCGTAGCGGTACACGTTGCCCAGCTCGGCGTAGCGCGCCGGCAGGTCGCGGTAGCTCTTGGGCGAGTTCTTGTAGATGAGAATGTGGAACGGACAGTTCATGGGCTTCATGCGATAGTTCGCATCGTCCAGTTCCATCGGGGTAAACATGTTCTGCGAGTAGAAGCCCTCGTGGCCGCTGGTCTGCCACAGGTTCACGCGCGCCACGTGCGGCGTGTAGACGAGCTGATAGCCGCGGCGGAGGCAC
>JAJYBT010000460.1 GCA_021778875.1 Acidobacteriota bacterium
CTGCAGGAGCGCGGCAACGAGTTCGGCGCGGTCACGGGGCGTCCGCGGCGCTGCGGCTGGCTGGATATGCCGCTGCTGCGCTACTCCAACCAGGTGAACGGGGCGGAGTGGCTTGTGGTGACGAAGATGGACGTGATGGACGAGCTGGACGAGATTCCGGTGTGCGTGGGCTACGAGATCAACGGCAAGATCACGGATGAGATTCCCGCAGACGTGCACGGTCTGGAGCAGATCAAGCCGCGTTATACGAAGCTGAAGGGCTGGCGGCAGTCCACCGAGAGCATCACCGAGTTTGAGAAGCTGCCTGCGGCGGCGCGAGAGTATCTGCGCTTTCAGGAGCGCGAGAGCGGCGCGAAGATCGGCATGGTTTCGACCGGACCCGACCGCGACCAGACGATGATTCTGCCGGAGTTTGCAGCGGCGCTGGACGAGATTCACAGGTAAACTGAATTCAACGCCTGCGGGCAAGCAGCCGCGCAGCCGCGAGGAAGCCGCAGCCATGATCAGTTTTGTCATCCGGATGAAGTTTTCCCCCGAAGACCGGGCTG
This sequence comes from Acidobacteriota bacterium, assembly GCA_021778875.1. The sequence goes on from JAJYBT010000460.1 coordinate 549, forward strand.
AAGTTGCCGATATTTTGCGCAAGCTTGCCGAAGCCTCGCGCCAGGAGCCGGGATGCGCCAGCTACATTCCGCATCGCATAGAAGCCGACCCGGACACGGTGCTGATCTATGAGCAGTACAAGGATGGGGCCGCCGAGGAAGCGCACCGGCAATCGGCGCACTTCAAGAAGTATGCCGTGGGCGGACTGTATCAGAAGATGCTGGAAAGAAACCGCGAAGACCTGTCTGCACTGGTCTAATCCGGCCGTTCCGGTCCCGCAGCAGTCCATGCACAAGCAGGTTGCGCAGCAGGCGCATTGACCGGCGTAGCGGTTGGGGACTACCATCCGTTACGCCTATGTGGAAGTTCCGGGCCAACTCACTGAACGGGTCGAAGCGTTTTCTGGCGCTTGGTTTTCTACTGATTCTGGCTGCCAGTGCAGCGCCACTGCTGAGCGGGATGCCGCGTGCCGAGCGGCACGAGCAGCGCCACGAAATTGACCGGATGGAAGATTCCTGGCGCGCGGCCATGCTTCGCTCTGACGCAGCGACCGTGGCCACGATGCTTGCGGATGATTACATCGGCATCAGCCCGATGGGCACGCTGCAATCGAAAGAGCAGACGCTGGCCATTTTGCGCGCCGGATCGATGCGCTTCAAGACCATTGCGATCACTGATCGCAAGGTGCGCCTCTATGGATCGACGGCGGTGGTGACGTCGCGCGCCGAGGTGGACGGCACATCTCCAGATGGCGCTCTGACAGGCAGCTATCGTTATACGCACGTCTGGGTACGCGGCGAAAAGGGCGTATGGAAGATCGTGAGCTTTGAGGCCAGCCGCATCGATGATGCCGGCGAATCCAAATAACAGCAGCGCCGCCCGTGACGACGGGAGCCGGTCGCGCGGTCTTCTACAATAAGCCGATGCCTGAACTGCCTGAAGTGGAGACCATCGCCCAGGGTGTGGACGCGCGCGTGCGCGGCGACCGGATCGCGGACGTCTGGTTTGGTTCGCATCGGGAGCCCTTCAAGACTGCGCCCCGGCGGCAGGCCAGCGGACTGGAAGGCTGCGTGATTCTGGCGGTGCATCGCACCGGGAAGCATATCGTTTGTGAGCTGGGGAGAGACGCAGCGAGCAGTGTGCGAGGGCAGTGGATTGTGCATCTCGGCATGACGGGGCGGCTGCTGGTGACGACCCCTGACAGCCCCGTGGCGGCGCATACCCATGCGCGGCTGACGCTGGCCAGCGGGCGGGAGCTGCGGTTTGTTGACCCGCGGCGCTTTGGCAGGCTGGAGTTTCGCGACCTCGATCGTCAGGCCGGCTTCACCGGGCCCGGAGCGGAGCCGCTGACCATTGGAGCAGGCGAGTTTGCTGCGCTCTTTCGCGGGCGGCGGCTGGCAATCAAAGCGGCCCTGCTGAACCAGAAGCTGCTGGCCGGGGTGGGCAACATCTATGCGGACGAGAGCCTGTTTCGCGCCGGGCTGCGGCCGCGGCGGATGGCCGGGCGGCTGACCAGGGCGGAACTGGAACGGCTGCGGCAGGCGTTGCTGGAGGTTCTGAAGCACGCCATCCGGCTGGGCGGGTCATCGGTGTCTGACTACGTGGATGCAAATGGAGTGCGCGGGTTTTTCCAGTTGGAGCACCGGGTTTACCAGCGATCGGGCGAGCCTTGCATGGAGTGCCGCACCCCGATTCGGCGGATTGTTGTGGCGGGACGCAGCACGCATTATTGTCCCCAGTGCCAGCGGTAAAGCGGGAAGTTATGGTTTTTTGAAGATTAAGCGTGGTGGAGCTATTGGAATTCAAACTAAAGTTGGATGTACCATGCGCAAGCTGTTGAAAGGAATAGGCGGAAGAAACGGCACGCCGATTGCTATATAGAGGGTGCCAGTGATGTACCGGCTGCTGGATAAAAGTCCGGCCAGCCCACAAACAAGCAGACGCCCGGTAAGAGCAACCGCCAAAGAAGCGGCCCTCAAAAGGGAGAAACCGGCCGGGAAAGTCTGCAGCAGGCGCGGTGGAGAAAACCACCGGCCATGATTTGCTGGGAGGCCAGTGACCAGCACGGGAAAGCAAAACGCCACCCTCAGGGGGTGGCGTTTTGTGTGTCTGGCGCACTTTTCCTTCGCCTCTTTGGCCAGTGGAGCGCGCGAATGGGTGGGCGTAATTCCGGCGCCCCTTCAGACGTCACTTGCAACCCAATGCGGCAGGCTGTACTATCAAGATGAGAAGCCTACCGGGCGGCTGACGCGCACCACCCGAATCTGGGTTGTGAGAAGCTCGCCGCTGAAGAGGGATGTTCCGCCAGCCGGTCTATACCTTATTCGGGCAGCGAGCGGCGAAAACTCCCAAAGGAAAGGCATCACCCGAGGATAACGCTGGCTGCGCCATTCCGACCCTGACAAGCGGACAAGACCGTTGTGAGAGCCTGGTGTGGAAGGTGACAAGAGCGTTTCCGCAGTTGCAGTACCCCGGAGCCGCATTCATTGAATGGCATGTTCCTTAGGATGATTCGACAGCGCGCGTGGCAAGAACGGCACACCTGCCGTGAAAGCGCAGCCGGCTCCAGGAAATCGTGGTAGATTGCGCGCAGGGCCTTATCCGGCGCGAGTTCACCCGGTATCCCAAAAGAACAGATTCGCATGTCGCAATGTTCGGTGCTGGTAATCGAACGACCGCGACAGGCAAGGAAAATTCAGCGTCTTCAGGGAAGAATGGCTGAATCCAGCAGGGCAATGCACCACAGAGAAAAGTGCCAGGAAGTGCACGCATGACGACAGAACCGACGCAGCCCCAGTTTGAACTGGGGTCAGCCCAGGCCAACGGCCAGGGGCAGTCGCAGGGGCATCGGCGCCGCCGGCGCCGCCGCAAGAATAAAACCAGCCCGACGGGCGCGGCCCAGCAGCAGCAGCAGGGCCAGTCGCAGCAGTCTTCGCCTCAGCCGCAGGCGCAGGCCAATCCACCCCGCCCAGCCCAGCAGGGCCAAGGCCAGCAGAATCAGGGACGGAAGAAGAAGAAGTTCTTCCAGAAGGGTTCCGCGCCGGGCGCGCAGCCGGGCAACAGCGTCTCGGCTCCGCCGCAGGGCAAGCGTAAGGACAAGCAGCGCAGCTCCAAAGGCCCCAGGATGTTTGTGGGCCCGATGGACCATAGCTACCGCGCCGTGAATGGCAACGTATCGGACGGGCCTGCATCGACGATTCCCACCTCGGGCAACGGCCACGGCAGCTATTACCCTGACGTTTCCCAGGTTGCCACGGCCGCTCCCGTGCGTGAAGACGCGCCCACGCGCATCTTCTGCTTTATCGAGGACCTGTTTTTCCAGGCCAAGATTCAGGAGACGGCGCGCAAGCTTGGCGTGAAGGTGGAGTTTGTGAAGGGCGACAAGGAGGCCGTGGCGCGGCTGACGGATGCTCCCGAAGCCGAGCGTCCCGCGCTGGTGGTGTT
>JAJYBT010000461.1 GCA_021778875.1 Acidobacteriota bacterium
GATTATGGAATCAGCGTGCAGGGCTGGCTGAGCTGGCTGGGCGATCAGGCCAAGGCGCTGGGGTTGTCGCTGGCAATCGGGGCGCCGGTGCTGTTGTTGTTCAACTGGATCGTGCGCCGCTGGCCGCGCCGCTTCTGGCTGGGAGCGTGGGCGGCATCTCTGCCGCTGATGGTGCTTGGCGCTTTTGTGTCGCCGCTGCTGGAGCCAATCTTCAACAAATTCGAGCCGCTGGCCAGGAGCAATCCGGCGCTGGTGGAGCAGCTTGAAAGGGTTGTGGCGCGGACGGGGACCAACATTCCGCCTGACCGCATGTACCTGATGAAGGCGAGCGCCAAGACGAACGGGCTGAACGCTTACGTCAGCGGCCTGGGCGCGACCAAGCGCGTGGTGGTGTGGGATACGACGGCGGGGCGCATCCCCGATGACGAAGTCCTTTTTGTGTTTGCCCACGAGAGCGGCCACTATGTGCTGCACCACATAGATAAAGGGCTGGCCGCATCGGCTGTTTATCTGTTCTTCCTGTTCTGGGCCTGCGCGGGGTTTGCTGGGTGGCTGGTTCGGCGGTTCGGTCCGGGCTGGGAAGTGTTTGCGCTGTCGAGCCGAAGCGGGTTCGTTGTGCTGCTGTTTGCGGTTTCCGTTGCGAGCTTTGTCACAGAGCCGATTGGCAACGCCTTCAGCCGCCACATCGAGCACGAGGCGGATGTCTACGGGCAGGAGGCGATTCACGGAATCGTGCCCGATCCGCAGAAGACCGCTGTTGCGGGCTTCAACGCGCTGGGCCAGGCGTGGCTGGAAGACCCGAACCCCAGCCCGTTTATTGAGTTCTGGAGCTACAACCACCCGTCGGTGCAGACCCGCGCCAACTTTGCCGCGCACTACAATCCCTGGGCGAATGGCGGGCATGGAAGGTTCTTTAAGAACTAGGGAATAGGGAACAGGGAACAGGAGACAGGGAACAGGGAATAGAAAGGCCTGCTCGGTGTATCCACCGTTTTCTTATGGAATTTCTTTCGCGTTTGCGCGGCCGCACGGATGTCGTTGCGCCTGCGGCCTTCACCTGTGTACTGATGGCGCGTGATGCAGCGGGTGAAAGAGCCCTTGGCCACGGCGTCGACGCGGACTTTCACCCTGCGGAAATGGCGTCTTTTCCTCAGCCGTGGGGGCGGGGGCAGGTCGTACACTAGAGCTTCGCTATTTTATTGAGGAGAAGACCCATCCATGGCCTATCCGACGAACTACCGCTATACACGCGAACATGAGTGGATTGCGCTTGATGGCAACATTGGCACGGTCGGCATCACCGACTATGCGCAGAACTCGCTGGGCGACATTGTCTATGTGGACGCGCCCAAGGTGGGCGACTCGGTGACTGCGAACGCGACCTTTGGCTCGGTGGAGAGCGTGAAGGCAGTGAGCGATCTCTACTCGCCGGTGAGCGGGACGGTGACCGCGGTGAATGAGGAGCTGAAGAGCTCGCCGGACAAGATCAACGAAGCGCCGCATGAGGCCTGGATTATCAAGGTGGAGCTGGCCGATCTCGCGCAGTTCAATGCGCTGCTGGACGCCGCAGCCTATGAGGCGTTTATCTCGGAAGAGACGGAAAGCTAGAAGCATCTGCCAGCCTTCAGCTTCCAGCTCTTCTGAGGAACCCGGGGCGGCATCGACTCAACACGAATTCCTGCCTGGCAAGCCGGACCGGCCTGCAGTACGGGCTTCCGGCTAGAGGCTAGAAGCGAGGAGCTAGCAGCTAATCATGCGCTACCTGCCGAAGTCACCCGCCGAGCGGGAACAGATGCTGGCCGATATCGGTGCAGCTTCGATTGACGAACTTTTTGAAGTGATTCCGGCCGAATACCGCTTCTCGCGCGACCTCGACGTGCCGCGGCAGCAGGCGGAGAGCGAGATTATCAGCTACTTTCGCGCGGCTGGAGCGAAGAACGCGACGGACTATGCGAGCTTTCTGGGCGCGGGCGCGTACCGGCACTACCGGCCGGTGATTATCGATTCGCTGGTGCAGCGCGGGGAGTTTCTGACGAGCTATACGCCGTACCAGGCAGAGATTACGCAGGGCACGCTGCAGGCGATTTTCGAGTTCCAGACGATGATTGCCGAGTTGACGGGCATGGACGTAGCCAACGCCAGCATGTATGACGGCTCGACGGGCGCAGCCGAGGCGGTGCTGATGGCCATGCGCGTGACGGGGCGGCATAAGGCGGTGGCGGCGTCGAGCGTGCATCCGGAGCATCGCGAGGTGCTGCATACCTATCTGCAACACAGAGAGATGCCGGTGGCGCTTGTGGGCTACGACGCCGAGACGGGCCGCGTGGATCTGGCCGCGCTGGATGCTGCGGTGACGGAAGAGACGGCGGCGGTGCTGGTGCAGAGCCCCAATTTTTTTGGAGTTCTGGAAGATATTCCTGCCATAGCAGACATCGCGCACAAGAAGGGCGCGCTGCTGATTGTGTCGATTGCTGAGGCTGTTTCACTGGGCGTGGTGCGCGCGCCGGTGGAAGCGGACATCGTGAGCATGGAGGCGCAGTCGTTTGGCGTGGCGCTGAGCTACGGCGGGCCGTTCTGCGGGGTGATTGCGGCGAAGGAGCAGTATCTGCGGCAGATGCCGGGGCGACTTGTGGGCCAGACTGTCGACAAGGACGGGAACCGCGGCTTTGTGCTCACGCTTTCCACGCGGGAGCAGCATATACGGCGCGAGAAGGCGACCTCTAACATCTGCACGAACCAGGCGCTGGTTGCGCTGATGGCGACGATCTTTCTGACGGTGTATGGGAAGGAAGGCATTCGCGAACTGGCGGAGCACAATCTGGCCAAGGCGGATTACGCCGCCCGCACACTGGCGGACCAGCCGGGAGCGAAGCTGCTGTTTACGGGCGCGCCGCGCTTTCACGAGTTTGTGCTGCGGACCGAAGAGGCTCCCGCGACGTGGAGCAAGCGGCTGCTGGACGAGAAGATTGTTGGCGGCATTGAACTGAGCCGGTGGTATCCCGAGCTGAAGAATGCGACGCTGTGGTGCGCGACGGAAGTGGTGACGCGCGAGCAGATTGACGCTGCGGCGATGGTGCTGGCTGCGGTACCGGTGGGGGCATAGGGGAAAGCCAATGGCGATTCAGGGCATAGGCAAAGTGAGGGCGCACCAGACGCAGAATGAGGGGCTGGTGTTTGAGAAGTCTTCGCCGGGCAAGCGGGGCTACAAGCTGCCGCCGCTGGATGTGCCGGCGGTGGATTCCTCTGCTCTTCTTGGAGAAGCGCACCGGGGCACTCCGGCGGCGCTGCCGGAGTTGAGCGAGATTGAGATCATTCGGCACTTCACGCGGCTTTCGACGTGGAACTACGCGATTGATTTGGGGATGTATCCGCTGGGGTCATGCACGATGAAGTACAACCCGCGGGTGAACGAGTTTGTGGCCCGCATCGAAGGGCTGGCGGATGCGCACCCCTACCGGCCGGAGTCGCTGGCGCAGGGGATTCTGGAAGTCATCGACCTGCTGCAGCGCTGCCTGATGGAAATCACGGGCATGGACGCGATTACGCTGCAGCCGGCGGCGGGCGCGCATGGCGAGTTCACCGGCATCCTGCTGGTGCGGGCGTGGCATGAGTCGCAGGGGAACGCGCGGAAGAAGATTCTGATTCCCGACTCGGCGCATGGGACGAACCCGGCGACGGCGGCGATCTGCGGCTATGCGGTGGAGAACCTGAAGTCGAATGCGGACGGGGGCATTGACCTGGAGGCGCTGGAGCGGCAGGTGGATGAAGAGACCGCCGCGCTGATGCTGACGAACCCCTCCACGATTGGGGTGTTTGAGAGCCAGATTCACCGCATTGCGGACATTCTGCATGCCAAGGGCGCGCTGCTCTATATGGATGGCGCGAATATGAATGCGCTGGTGGGCAAGGCGCGTCCGGGCGACTTTGGCGTGGATGTGATGCACCTGAACCTGCACAAGACGTTTTC
>JAJYBT010000462.1 GCA_021778875.1 Acidobacteriota bacterium
CATTACGGTGGCCAAGGCTGTGCTGGATTTGCAGCGCATGGGACTGGTCACGCGCAGGCCCGGGGCAGGCACGCATGTGCAGGGGCAGCAGTTCTCCACCGGGCGTACCTTTGGCCTGCTGATTCCCGAGCTTGGCATGACGGAAATCTTCGAACCGATCTGCCACGGCATGATGCGGTCGCCTTTTGCGCGGCCCGATGCGCTGTTGTGGGGCAACGCCTCCAATCCGGCGAACGATACGGCCAAGGATGCCGAGCAACTGGTGCAGTCGTTTATTGCGCAAAAAGTGGCGGGTGTCTTCTTTGCGCCGCTGGAACTGACTTCTGAAAAGGATGCCGTCAATCGCCGCATTGCGCGCATGCTGGAGCGGGCGCAGATTCCTATCGTGCTGCTCGACCGCTGCTATATGCCCTATCCTGACCGGTCTGCCCATGATCTTGTCGGCATCGACAACCGGCGCGCGGGATACATGGCAACCGCGCATCTGCTAGGGCTGGGAGTGCGACGCCTGGTCTTTCTGGGAGAGCAGAATGCGGCTAACACCGTGGATGCGCGCATTACCGGCTTTTTTGAGGCGCTGCGCAACTTTGGCGTAAAGCCGGACTATGAGCCGGTCTGGCGTGGCAGCCCGCAGGACGAACCGCTTATCCGCAGAATGTTGAATACCGCGCGCCCTGAGGGCATTGTCTGCGCCAATGACCTTACGGCGGCGCGGCTGATGCAGACGTTTCTCGCCTTTGGTGTGCGGATTCCCGAAGAGGTGCGCATCGTGGGAATGGACGATGTGCGATATGCCAATCTGCTGCCGGTGCCTCTCACCACCATCCATCAGGATTGCCCCGGCATCGGCACGGTGGCGATGGCGACCATGCTGGAGCGCCTGGAGCATCCTGAGTTGCCCATTCGCGATGTACTGGTGCCCACAAAGCTGATTGTGAGGCGCTCCTGCGGAGCGCATCTGGCGCAGACAGAAAGCTGACCTCCGTTGACGAAAGACCACAGGTGCAAATGTGATCATCAACCTGGCCAGGCGCGCGCATGACCACAACTGGGAACTGGATCCGATTACGCGTTCCCTGTTGGATACAGACTTTTACAAGCTGCTGATGCTCCAGTTCATCTGGAAGCATTTTCCACGCACGCGCACCGTGTTTTCCCTGCAGAATCGATCGACCGCCGTGCCGCTGGGGCGCATTGTGAATGTGGATGAGTTGCGCGAGCAGCTCGACTCCACGCGCAGGCTGCGCTTGCACAAATCAGAACTGATCTGGCTGGCCGGTAACACGTTCTATGGGAAGCGCGGCATCTTTGAGCCGGCATTTCTCACATGGCTTGAACATGACTTTCGACTCTCGGACTACGAGCTGTCTGTGCAGGACGGACAGATTTCTCTCCGGTTTGACGGCTTGTGGACAGAGACGACGCTGTGGGAGATCTACGCTCTCTCGGCAATCGACGAGCTGAAGACCCGCGCCAGCCTGAAGCGGCTGACGGAGTTTGAACTCGACATTTTGTATGCCCGGGCCAAGACGCGGCTCTGGGAAAAGATGGAGCGCATGCGGGGCGTGCCGGAGCTGAACGTGAGTGACTTTGGAACCCGGCGCAGGCACAGCTTCCTGTGGCAGGAATACGTGGTCAAGGCCATGAGCGACGTGCTTGGCGCAAGCTTTGCAGGCAGCTCGAACACATATCTGGCCTACAAGCACGATCTGGAGGCGATCGGCACCAACGCACATGAGCTGCCGATGGCGCTGGCCGCGCTGGCCAACACCGAGGAGGAGCTGCGATCGGCGCAGTACCGGTTGCTGGAGCTATGGCAGCAGACCTATCAGGGCGAGCTTCTCATCCTGTTGCCGGATACGTTCGGAACCACACAGTTCTTGCGCAACGCGCCGGAGTGGATGGCACAGTGGACCGGCCAACGCATGGACAGCAAGGATCCTTACCTGGCTGGCGATGAGTACATTGACTGGCTCCGCCTGCGGGGATGCGACCCGCGCAACAAGCGGCTGATTGCCTCGGATGCGCTGGATGTGGATCTTATCCTTGGCCTGCATGCGTATTTTGGCGGAACGATCCAGAATGGATCCACCCCGGCAGACTTTCGCTCCGCCCGGGATTTTCTGGACGAGCGCAAATGGAAGCCGGAGCGGCGCATCCGGTTCAGCGCCGGCTGGGGAACCTATCTGACCAATGACTTTCGAAATTGCAACCCGCACGGGGATATGAGCTTTGACCCGGTCAGCCTGGTGTGCAAACTGAGCGAAGTGGAAGGTCGTCCCGCCGTCAAGCTCTCAGACAACTACTCGAAAGCGATGGGGCCTACCGACGAAGTGGAGCGCTACCGCCGCATCTTCGGCGTAGAGGGTGTAGCGAACGTCCCAGTCTCCATTTGAAACCGCTACCCTGGCTGCACCGGAGTGCCTTGCGGGGCTACTCCGTTGCGGCGGCTGCTTCCGATGCGGGCGGTGGTACCGGCTTGTGCTTTGCGCGCAGATAGGCAATGACTTGAGCGACTTCCTGGTCCGTAAGAGAATCGGCAAAGGGGGGCATCTTCCGGCCACCATTCAAAATCTGGTGGGTCATCTTGTCCGGTGTCCACTCCTTCTTCTTGCGGATATCTTTCAGCGGCGGGGCTTTCCTGGTGCCTGAGCCATCTGCGCCGTGGCAATGGGCGCAGCCCTTGTCGCGATAGAGGGCGGCTCCGGCCAACTCTGCGGCTTTCTTCCTGGAGCCCCACGCGGCATGCGCGGGAAGAGACGTGGTGATCGTGAGCACGGTGGCTACGGCGAGTGCGGGGAAGATTCGGGAGGAGCCTGTCACGGTTTTTATTTTCTCATTTCAGGCCGCCCGACTGTTCATACTTCAGATGGAGGCGACTGCACGGGCAGGAGAGCGATGGCGCAGAATGTTAGCCACTATGCAGCGAGGCTGCGGCTGGAGATTGGCCTGCGCAACCGGGCCTATGCCCGCGACAAAGCTCACGTGGAGAGCTACGGCAGCTTTCCTGTGATTGTGTACGCCCCGGAGGACGACCATCACGGCAACTTTCAGGATGGGGCGTATCGAGCCATCCTGGCTCGTCCGGAGTGGTTGCTGCGTTTTGACAAGGTGCATGCGCAGGCCAGCCGGTCTTTGCCCAAAGCCGAGCGGCGCTGGCGTGAGCTCGATTCCTGCATGAGCTCGGATGCGTTGCTGATGAACATCTTCTGCTTTCCCGGAGTCAGCGATTCCAAAGCCGTGCAGAGCCTGCTGGGTTTGCATCGGGCGGAGTTGCCGCACTTTGGCTGGAGAGCGCGGGTGCCTCTTGCGGGTGGCAGGTCGGATCGTACCGAGGTGGATATGCGGCTGGGTGATCTGCTGGTGGAGGCCAAGCTGACCGAGGCGGACTTCCAGAGCCGGGCGCGTGCTGCCGTGGAGGCCTACCGGGATTTCGACGAGGTGTTTGACAGGGATCTGTTGCCCGCGGCTGCGATACGCAGCGGCCGATGGAGAGTCGCAAGCGAGTATCCCGAGGATGACTCGCAGGTGGTGGAGGATTACGAGGAAGCGCGGCCTGCAGTGCTGAGCAGGGAAGCGGACGGCGGCCGTCAGGCGCTGTTTGAGGATGGCTATGCCTCGTATCAGTTGATTCGCAACGTGCTGGCGGCGCACGAACACGATTGTCGATTTTGTATGCTGCACGACGCGCGTCGTCCGGATTTGCGCGAAGCGTGGTTTCGCGTGATGGCCGCGGTCAGGTCGGCTCAGATGCGCACGCGCATGCACGTCCTGACATGGCAGGAACTGGCCGCGGTGCTGCCGGAGCCGTTGCAGGCGTTTCTGGATGGGAAATACGGCATTGTGCCGCCCGGCAAGGCGGCCTCGCACGTTGAAGGGCTGGACGCTTGGGATTAGAAGCGCAGTACATGCGCGGACATGCTTCGCCCGTTACGAGCCGTCACAACGGGCGAAGCACCTT
>JAJYBT010000463.1 GCA_021778875.1 Acidobacteriota bacterium
GTAGCCGCCGCCGTAGTAGCCGCCGCCACCGTAATATCCGCCATAGAAGCCGGGGTAGTATCCGGCGTACCAGGGCGAGTAGAAGCCCCAGCCGAACGGGCTAAAGAGCGGTCCGGCGCCGATGAAGGTGTAGTCCCACGCGTAGGGGTCCCAGTACCAGCCGGGATAGAAGTCGGCGGAGTTGGCATATTCGCCGGCGATCTGGGCGTTGTCTTCCGCCAGGTACTCTGAGCGCAGGCTGCTCCAGTTGTAGAGGTCGTCCTTGGCCGCGCGGGTGTTGAAGTCGACGGGCTTTTCCTTGCGCAGCGGCTCGTCGATGGCGTACTGGGCCACGGTGAACTCGTGGTGGTTCTTGACCACCTTGTATTTTCCGTTGGCCACTTCGACGGCAGCCTTGCCCTTGAAGACCTCGACGGTGCCGGTGTCAGCATTGAACTCGTAGTAGCCGTTCTTGACGAGCTGGGTGGGCACGCCGGCTTCGATAATTTCCAGGTCGTTCTGGTTATGGATCTCATCCACCTCGACGCCGGCGCGGCCGTGCAGCAGCTCCACCTGGGTGAGCGTGATGCTGGGCGAGATCATCTTAACGGCGCTGTGGTCGGCTACGCGCAGAAAGACGCCCGGCGTGAGCAGAATCTCAGCTTTTCCAGTATCTGTCCGGAGCACATCTCCGGTGTTCAGGGAGGCGTTGCCAACGTCATGGCTGTTGATCAGCTTGCCCTGAACAAAAGTTGAGCCCTCCACGTAGTTCACCGCGCCCGGAAGGGCCGTGTTGTTGGCAAAGGCCGGCGCGCATAGAGCCCCGAGACTCAGTGCTGCGATGCTTGTCCAAATCCCCCTCATTGCATTTACTCCTCGCAGGTATAAATGCAGAAGTTGTGCAAGAGTTCCGGTGGCGGCCACTGTTGCCGGCAAAGTCGCTTGCGTAGTGTGAAAACGAAAAAGAGACGGAAAGACTATCCTTTGCGCGCTTTGTGCGTCGCGGCTGCGGTGGAGCGGATAGAGTAGAGAAGCGCGCAAAGTGAACGCGAAGAGTAGAGAACCAGCGGGAGGGAAGCAACACCATGACTGAGGCAGGCGCACTGGAGACCCTGATAAGCCAGCAGATTGTGAGCGCAATGAAGGCGCATGACGCCGAGCGCACCGGCACGCTGCGCCTTATCAAGACGGCGCTCAAGAACAAGGCGATTGAGAAGAGGACGGCCCTGACGCCCGCCGAGGAGCAGCAGGCGCTGGCAACGATGGTGAAGCAGCGTCGCGACTCGATTGAGCAGTTTACGAAGGGCAATCGTCCGGAGCTGGCCGCCAAGGAGGCTGCGGAGATTGTGGTCATCGAGGAGTATATGCCCAAGGCGCTGGATGAGGCCGGGCTGAAGGCGCTGGTGGCCGAGACCGTGGCCGAGCATGCCGCCGCCTCAGGCCAAAAGCCCTCGCCGAAGGAGATGGGGCCGGTGATCAAGGCCGTGCAGGCCAAGCTGCAGGCCATGGGGCTGCGCGCCGAGGGGCGCGTGGTGAGCGATGCGGTGAAGGCGGCGCTTGCGGGATAGGCGCGCAGAAATTTTGCCCGGAAAAGCGAAGCGCCGGACCCGAGGGATGTCGGGGCCGGCGCTCTGGTTTTAAGCAGGAGTTCTGCTTATTCGTTTTCGAGATCGTCCACATCGTGGCCCACGAGGATGGTGGCGCCGGAGGTGGGATCCTTCAACAGCAGACCGACGACGCGGACGTGAGCGTTGTCGCTCAGGTCGCTGAGGCCGGACCAGCCGTCGCGGAAGTCGGTTCCGTTGGTGATGTAGACGGTGACGGTTTGCGGAACGAGCACGCCCGCAAAGCCGGTAATCTGCATCTGGAAGGTGCCCATGGACGTGTTCACACTGCCCGGCACCACGACGCCGTTAAAGCCCCAGTGGTGCAGGACCACGCGATTGACGGAGACAGCCGATGCATTGGCCGCGCCGCTGGCGGGTCCGCCGACCGAGATGCTCTGGCCGGGAAGCAGGGTGCTCTGGTTGAAGACGTACTGGCTGAGCATGTCGTGCCGCCAGTAGATGGAGAAGTTCTCCGATCCGCTCAGATCCACGGTTGCGATCTGACCCAGCGTGAGGCCGGTGTTGGTGGGCAGCAGGCCGCGCACATACAGGTCAAAGCTGGTGGCCGGTCCGGAGGCCGGGTTGACGTAGGTGACCAGGCCGCTGGCATAGAAGCCATTCTGCGAGACGATAGCGATCTCGCTGGCGTCAATGGCCAGGGTGGTGCTGTCGAGCTTGCCCGAGATCTGGACGATGCTGCTGGAGGTGAGGTCATTGAGGGTGGCGTTGTTGGCCCACTCGGTCTGCGCTGTGACGTTCACCGGGATGGTCGTGCCGTGCGGGCCCTGGACGACGAAGGACTGGGCGCCGGCATTCACGCTGACAACGGCGGCCGTGAACTCGTCGATGTGCGCGCCTGTATCGTCATCGCCCACCCGCTCGATGCGGAAGACGGGCGACACGACGCCGGTAATCTGTCCGGTGGTATCCACCTGGACGGACTTGTAGAGGTTGAGCTCAACGCGCAGGCCCATCGGCGCTCCACCGGTGGTGACAACGAGCGGATCACTCAGCGTGGCTGTCGTGGTGGGGGTGGTGATGGTGGCCGGCATGGTCTTGATCACCGGAGGTCCGGGGACGGTTGTGTCCAGGTAACCGATGGTGGCCGCGCCGAGGGTGACCGAGACGCTGTTGTAGGTACCGGCGGGAACATTGCCCAGATCGAGCAGTGTCTGGAGTCCGTTGTAGCGGGCAAAATCCACGGTGGCGGGGCTGCTCAACAACTGAACGGTGGTGTTGTTGGAGTCCGTGGCGGAGATGCTCTGGACCTGGACCAGGAACGAGGTGACGCTGCCGAGCGGGGCATCCGTGCCGATCAGGAACGAAGGTCCTTTGGCGGCGTTGGCGGAGGAGGTGGAGGATCCGCTGCTGCATCCTGCCACGAGCAGGGCACTGGCGGTCAGGGCGAGAAGGGAGGGAAGCAGTAGCCTTCCATGCATCTTAGGGGGCATATCAGATACATCGCTTTCTGCGAGCGTCCCTGGCTGGGACGTTTGACTCGCGGGGATTCGTATGCAACGGAGGATGGGAGGTGATTCAAATCACCTTAATCCGTTGTAACTCACGAACACGGAATGCCAACTGAAAGTTGCGGCAAACCTTAAATAAATATTAAGACGCTGCTTTTCCCAGGATTGTGAAGATTGGGTGACGCTTTCGTCATCTGCGGGCGGGAGCGGCCGGGCGGAGAGAGATTCCTGCCTCAGTCGTGGGAGAATCCAGCTTTGAGAATCGTGATCCAGCTGATGATGACCACAAGCGCACATCCCGCCAGGCCGACGAAAAAAGCGATCTCGACTGCGTACAGTAGCCCGATGACGAACCTGTGTAGCATGGCCTGGCTGAAGAGTCTGCCACGCTTTCCTGCATTTGGCAATTCGCCGGCACGGGGCTGGATTATGCCGCTAGAACAGGCCGATGTAGCCCTCGGGAATGGGGGCATGCTTCAGCAGGCCCAGTTCGCCGGCCAGCCGCTCCAGACGGTTGCGGGTGGCGGCGGTGGGCGGAACGAGGGGCAGCCGGACAACGTCGGTGGTGCGGCCCATGAGGCTGAGCACGGTCTTGACGGGGCTGGGGTTTGACTCCCAGAAGTTGGCGTCGAAGAGTCGTCCGTAGCGACGCTCGAGGTCGCGGGCGGTGACCCAGTCGTTGTGCAGGGCGGCGCGGACCATCTTGCCCACCTCGGCTGGCGCCTCATTGGCGGCCACGCTGATGAGGCCGCTGGCGCCGATGCCGATGGCGGCGAGAGCGAGGTTGTCGTCGCCGGAGAAGACCTTGAAGCCGCGCGGCAGGGAGTGTACCAGCTCGGAGATCTGGGTGAGCTTGCCGCTGGCTTCCTTGATGGCCTGGATGTTTGGCGCGGCCTCG
>JAJYBT010000464.1 GCA_021778875.1 Acidobacteriota bacterium
GGCTGGCGCGCGCCGCCACGGGGCGCAAAGTGATTGTGAAGTTTGAGGGCTGCTATCACGGCCACGCAGACGGCCTGCTGGTGAAGGCCGGTTCCGGTGTTGCGACGTTCGGGATTCCCGGCTCGGCCGGCGTGCCGGAGGAGATAGCGCATCTGACGCTGGCCCTGCCCTTCAACGATCTGGCCGCCGTGGAGACTGCTTTTGACGCGCATCCCGGGACCATTGCCGCCGTGATTCTGGAGCCGGTGGTGGGCAATGCCGGATGCATTCCGCCTGCGCCTGGCTATCTGAAGGGGCTACGCGCTTTGACAACTCGTGATGGCGCGCTGCTGATTGCGGATGAGGTGATGACGGGCTTTCGGGTAGCCCTGGGCGGCGCGTGCGAGCGGTATTCGCTGGACCCGGATCTGGTAACGCTGGGCAAGATTGTGGGCGGCGGGCTGCCCGTAGGCGTCTTTGGCGGCAAGCGCGCGTTGATGGACATGCTGGCGCCGCTCGGCCCTGTGTATCAGGCGGGCACGCTCAGCGGGAATCCGCTGGCGATGGCTGCGGGGCTGGCCACGGTGGGTTATCTGCAGGAACATGCAGCCGAGGTTTATCCGAGGCTTGAAGCCACCGCTAAGGCCGTTGCCGAGGGCGTGGCCGCCGAGGCCGCGCGCGCCGGCGTTGCGCTGACGTTGAACCGCGTGGGCGCCATGTGGACGTGGTTCTTTACCGCCGGGCCGGTGACGAACTACGACGAGGCTGCGCAGTCTGACACGGCCGCTTTCGGGCGCTTTCACCGCGCCATGCTGGACCAGGGTGTCTGGCTGCCGCCATCGCAATTTGAAGCTGCGTTTCTGAGCACGGCGCACGGCGAGGCGGAAGTGGCCGCGACCATTGAGGCTGCGCGAAGCGCCTTTCATGCCTGAGGCAATGAGGAGAATGGAATTGAGTTCAGCGGCCACCACGCCCAAGCCAAAAATGAAACGCCTGCGGTTGCGACTGATGAAGCACCACCTGCCGCTGGGAGCGAGTGCCACGCTCAGCGCCATCGCACTGTACGTGACACGGCCCTACAGCGACGCGATCAGCAGAGCAAGCTTCGCCACGGCGTATCCTGCTCTCGGCCTGCTGGCCGCAACGCTGCTACTTGGCCCGTGGAATCTGCTGCGACGGCGGTCCAATCCGGTTTCGAGCGACCTGCGGCGCGACGTGGGCATCTGGGCAGGAATTTTTGGCGTGGTTCATGCCGTGATTGGCCAATGCGTCCATCTGCGCGGGCGGCCGTGGCTGTATTACATCTATGGCCCCACGGAGCATCGTCATAATTTTCCCGTGCGGCATGATCTCTTCGGAATGGCGAATTACACGGGCCTGGTGGGCACACTGCTGCTGATTGCGTTGCTGGCCACGTCCAATGACTACGCGCTGCGCAAGCTTGGCACCCCGCAATGGAAGCAGTTGCAGCGGTGGAACTATGCCGTGTTCGCTCTTTCCGCAGTCCACGCCATTGGTTACTTGACGATTGAAAAGCAGAAGGCATCGTTTGTGGCGATTGTGGCCCTCTGCCTGGCGATTGCGCTGCTGTTTCAGGCGGCTGGATGGGTGCGGCGCATGAGAAGCATGGCCCTAAGGGCGTGATGGGTGCCGCAGGCCGCGCATCGGTGATTATCCTTTGACGATAAAAAGCAACCCGGCGGCCACGAGCGTTGCTTCAATCAACCAAATGAATACCCGCTCGGGAACGCGATCCAGAATCCGCTTGCCGGCGAATGAGCCCAACACCATGATGGGGCCCAGCATCAGGCCCACGAGCACGCTGTGCATGGGAAGGATTGCCGCATCGCGATAGGCGATGAGCTTGGCAATGTGCATGACGACGGTGGAAAGTGCTTCAGTGCCAATGTACGCGCCTTTGACCAGTCCATAGGCGAGAAAGAACGGCGCCATGAGCGGGCCAACGCTGCCGAGCAGGGCAGAGAGGAAGCTGGCCCCCGCGCCAATGCCGGCAAAGGCGGGCAGCGTAGGCCGCCAGATGGTCTTGGGGCGGGCGTGACGCCAGACGACAATGAGCAGCAGAAACACGCCGAGGATTCGGGTGAGCGCAGCCAAAGGCGCACGAGCGAAGAGCAGGCCCCCGAGCAGCGCCATGGGCACGCCGCCCAGCGCAAACCAGGCGACGACGCGCAGGTTGAGCTCGCGGCGATTGAACCATACGCGGCTGCCGTTCCCGATAAGTTGCGCAACAGTGAGGATGGGAATCGCATCGCGGACGCCAAAGGTCCATACAAGGACGGGCAGCAACACGGCCGCGCCGCCAAAGCCCGTGACGGCAGCAAGCGTTGCCGCAATGAACGATACGACCAGAACGACCGAGGTGTGAATCAGGTCGGGCACAAAGCTCCTGTGTCAGCGCTGAGCGGGGTGCGCCGCAAATTCGCGATGCGAAGCGGAGTGCGGCTCACTCACTCCAGGCATCCAACGTAACAAACTTGTGGGTCGCCTTGTAATGCGCCAATAGCTGACCCGCGGCGGTTACTGAGGGCTCGCGGTTGGCGCCGAGGGCGAGATGGCCGCCGTCGTGGAGCACGATGTTGGTGGCCAGGCCGCGTTCCTGGTTGTGGCCGATCCTGTGCATCAGGCGCTGGGAGATGCGGTCTGCCGATGGCTCGCTCCAGTCGGAAGTCATGGCGTTCCACAACACCGGCGTCATGTCCAGTTCGCGCGCCACGCGCAGCACGCAAGGTCGGCGCGCGCCGAAGGGCGGGCGGAAGTGGAGCACCGGCTTTGCGATGATCTGCGCGAGCGCATCGCTGGTGCGGGCCAGCTCCGCGCGAACGCGGCCGGGCGTGGAGAGCGCGAGGTTGGGGTGGCTCCAGGAATGGTTGCCGATGAGGTGGCCGGCCTGGGCGATGCGCCGCACCAGCGCGGGTTCAGCCTGGGCGTAGCGGCCCACCATGAAGAACGTTGCCCGCGCATCGTGGGCGGCAAGCACGTCGAGGAGGCGCGGCGTCCAGGCCGGGTTGGGCCCGTCGTCAAAGGTGAGCGCCAGTTCGCCGGGGCGCGGCGGGGCGATGAGCGCGCGCCCGAAGATGCGCGAGGCGGGCCACAGGGCTGCGTAGGCGAAACCGCCCGCCGCCAGTCCGAGAACGGCTGCAGAGCCCACCCCGGCGTAAATTTCTGTAGCCACGCGAGAAATCATTCTATCTACCAGTGTGCGGCGCTGAGGGGATGCACGGCAAGCCGCGGCCAGGCAATTGCTCCAGAGCGCGGCAGTTGGGCGTATACTTTGGTTGTTCGGGTCGCATCCTGAGTGGACGGAGCGGCACTGGAGTCGAGCATGAGCCTCACCAACTTCCCCGCTGGCAGCGTTTCGCACACCGGCAACCCCATCACAAAGGTCACCATGCCCGCACTGGCTGAAATAAAGCGCCAGGGCAAGCGCATCTCCGCGCTCACGGCTTACGACTACGCCACTTCGCGGCTGGTGGATGAGGCGGGCATCGACCTGATTCTGGTAGGCGACTCGCTGGCCATGGTGGTGCTGGGCCACGAAAATACGCTGGCAGTTACCGTGGACGAAATGCTGCACCACACGCGGGCCGTGCGCCGGGCCGTGCGCCGTGCGCTGCTGGTGGCCGATATGCCGTTTGGCAGCTATCACGGCACAGTGGCAGAAGGGCTGGCCAACGCAGTGCGCTTTGTGAAAGAAGCCGGCGCAGAAGCCGTGAAGATTGAAGGCCCGCGCGTGGAGCTGGTGCGCGCACTGACCGATGCAGAGATCCCCGTGGTGGGTCACCTGGGGCTGACGCCGCAGAGCATCCACCGCATGGGCGGCTACCGCGTGCAGGCCCGCACTGCTGAAACCGTGGAACGGCTGAAGGCCGACGCGCATGCGCTGGCCGAGGCTGGCGCCGGAGCGCTGGTGCTGGAAGGCGTTCCGCGCGAAGTGGCGGCCGCGATTACCGC
>JAJYBT010000465.1 GCA_021778875.1 Acidobacteriota bacterium
ATTGCCGGAGATGAAAATTAGATCGCCGGGTTGTGCGCCTTTTGCGCTCCACTTGAGATAGTTGTCGGTGTGCAGCGGCTTGCCGTTTTCGTAGACGCGAAACAGCGCCATGTCCAGGTCATAACGCGGATAGGTGAAGTTATCCGGGTCGCCGCCGAAGAACGCGGCCTGCTGCTCCGGCGCAAACACGAGGCGCACGTCTGTGAATGCCTTGTACTGATAGAGCCAGTATTCACCGCCGTGGTAGAGAGACACCACGTCGGAACGCAGGCCGGTTTTGTCCTTGCTCTCTTTTTCAATTGCGGCAATTTCGGCGTCACGGGCCTTCAGCGCTTTGGCCTCGTCGGCAATGCCTTTTGCTGCGCCCTGCACGCGCGCGGTCACGTCCTGCATGCCGACCAGCACGTTCACTTCGAGGTCGGGCGACTTCATCTCCTCGGCAGGCGTGGCGGCGTAGAAGCCGGTGCTCAGGTAGTCGTGCTCGGCGGTCGAGTTCTTCTGCAACTGTCCGCGCGCCACGTGATGATTGGTCAGCAGCAGTCCATCGGGACTGACGAACGAGCCCGATCCGCCATCATTGAGGCGCACGCTGGAGAGGCGCAGATGATCAAGCCAGGCCTGCGTGGGATGGAAGTTATATTTGGCCGCCAGCTCCTTCAGCGGCGGGTTGTCAAAGGTCCACATGCCTTCTTCGGCGTGGATCACGGAAGCTGAGGCCAGCAGCAAGGCGGCGGGCAACAGCAGCGCATTGCGCAATGAATGAGGTAGCATCGCGGACTCCGTTTGCTGCGCAGCCGCGCGGACTTCCTGTTGCTACGGCTGCGGCAAAACCAGCACCTCTACGCCTGAAGCAGCATCCTTCTGGCGAAACACCTGCTCGGTGGCCTTCTGAAACTCGTCCGGCCTGGCGTAGGGAATGTCAGTAAATGTTTGTGGATTGCGGTCAGTCAGCGGGAACCAGGAGCTCTGCACCTGGACCATGATGCGATGGCCGCGGCGGAATGTGTGGAAGAGGTCGGGCATCTGGAAATCGATTGCGGTTTCCTTGCCGGGCACGAGCGGCTCCGGCTTCTCCCAGCTGTTACGGAACTTGGCGCGGAATGGTTCGCCGCGCATTAACTGCTGATAACCGCCCATGTGCAATGGCGGCGCATCGAGGATGCGCTTGTTGCCGTGCGATGTATCTTCTGGGTCAGGGTGATTGTCAGGGTAGACATCGATCAGCTTTACGTCGAAATCGGAATCGGTGCCCGAGCTGGCCACGTGCAGCTTCGGCGAGATGGGCCCGGCAATGGTCACATCCTCCTGCAGCGGGTCGGTTTCATACACCAGCACGTCGGGCCGATAGCTGGCGAAGCGCTGGTCGTCCACCATGTAGCGCTGCGGAACCGTGTCCGTGGTGTAGCCCACAAAAGGCACAGGGTGGTTGGGGTCGCTCACGTACTGGTCCATGCCCGCGGTCTCTGCCGGCGGGTCAAAACTCAGCTTGCCGCCTGCGTGGAAGTAGAGAGTCTTTGACTTGGCGGCCCTGGGCGGCCAGGCGTCAAAGCTGCGCCATAGGTTGGTTCCGGTCTCAAACACCACGGCTTTGGGCTGCGCCGCGCCTTTGCCTTTCAGGTAGTGCTCGAAGAAAGGAAACTGAATGTTGGCGCGGAAGTATTCGCCGGTTTTGGCGTTGAACTGCACATCACCCAGATGGCTGCCATCACTGCGCGCCCAGCCTCCGTGCACCCAGGGCCCCTCCACCAGCGTGGTCGCGGTTGCGGGGTTGAATTTGTTGATGGCGTAGAAGGTGCGGTAGGGGCCCATCAGGTCTTCGGCGTCATACCAGCCGCCGACTACAAGCACCGCGCAGCGCACGTTCTTCATGTGGCGCGAAAGATCGCGCGACTGCCAGTAGGCGTCGTAGGTGTCGTGCTTGAACTGGTCGTTGAAGAGCCAGTTGGAGCCCTTCAAATAAAGCGCGTCGAGATTGGAGATGCTTCCCGCCTGCAGATAGAACCTGTAACTGTCGGGCGTGCCAAAATCAAACGGAACCATCGGCTTTGGTGAGAGCGGATTCTTCTGGGGGCGAAAGAAGGGCGCGTAGAAACCAAAGTTTGCCGACAGCATAAACGCGCCGCCGTGATAGCCATCATCGCCCCGGAAGAGGTCGGTCATGGGCGCCTGCGGGCTGGCCGCGACCAGCGCCGGGTGCGAATCGATGATCGACGCCGACGTGTAGAACCCGGGATAGGAGATGCCCCAGATGCCCACTTTGCCGTTGTTGCCCGGCACGTGCTTGAGCAGAAACTCGATGGTGTCGTAGGTGTCCGAGGCGTCGTCCACATCCTGCGGAGATTTCTTGTCGTCGATGTGCGGACGCATCTCGATAAAGTTGCCTTCGCTCATCCAGCGTCCGCGCACATCCTGGTATACGAAGATGTAGCCAGCCTTCTCGAACTCGTCGGACGGCCCCAACTGCTTCGGGTACTCATCCTCGCCGTAGGGAGCAACGCTGTACGGAGTGCGGTCCATCAGGAACGGATACGGGCCGTGGGATGCATCCTTGGGCACATAGACCGCGGTGAAGAGCCGCTTCCCGTCGCGCATGGGAATGCGGAACTCGTACTTGGTGTAGTGCGCGCGGACGTAGTCTTCTTTGGGCGTGTTGGCGCCTGGCTGCTGGGCTTGGAGAGCGGTGAAGGCAAGAGCAAGAATGGCCGGAACGGCGAGATGCAGTCGCAGATGAAACATCGTGGGCTTGAGTCTCCTGACAAACCAGAGTACTCCATGACGGCGGGCCACGGTCAGCGATCCAAGACACAAAAGGGCCGCATGCATTTGCTGAGAGGCCGGAGCAAACACGGCGCTTCCGGCACCCTGGCGTGGGAGCCTGCCGAGAGATCAAGGGCTGAGCTGGAGAGCGAAGCCGTTGTCGTTCCTCATGGGTCCTTTATGCGCAGGCTGATACAAATAGCTGAACGAGGTACAATCGGAGCCGGCATTGCGGCTGCGGCGTATCATCTGCCCGGCGGGCCATGGTCCATTCGCCAGCCGGCCACGAATTCCAGGGCAAGGGAACGGAGTCATCCCATGAGCGCCAGTCATCCAGTGGAAGTGGAAGCGCTTTACGGAGACTATCCGCTCGATCTCGCCTTCGACGAGATGCGCGAGCCTAGTGGGCAACTGCGTCCGCACTACCAGGCGCTGGCCGAGACTCTGGCGCGGCTGCCGCAGGATGAACTGCAGCGGTGCAAGCAGTCGGCGGAGCTTTCGTTCCTGACCCAGGGCATCACCTTTACCGTATACGGCCGCGAAGAAGGCACCGAGCGCATCTTCCCTTACGATCTGCTGCCGCGGGTGATTACGGCCCGGGAGTGGGACCTTATCGAGCGGGGCCTTACCCAGCGCATCAACGCGCTCAATCTCTTTCTGCGCGACGTCTACTCCGACGCAAAGATTCTCAGTGACCGCGTGGTTCCGCGCGATCTGGTCTACAGTTGCAGGCACTACCGCCGTCAGATGCGTGGACTGCAGGTGCCGCGCAATGTGTACATCTCCGTGGTCGGCTCTGACTTGCTGCGCCTGAATACGGGCGAGTTCGTGGTGCTGGAAGACAATCTGCGCGTGCCTTCCGGCGTGAGTTACAAGCTCACCAATCGCCGTGTGATGAAGCGGACGTTTCCGCAGCTCTTTCAGAGTTACGGCGTGCGGCCCATCGAGCACTACCCGCAACTGCTGCTGGCAACGCTGCGCTCGCTGGCTCCCGAGGGCAGGCCGGAGCCGAACATTGTGCTGCTCACGCCGGGCGTCTTCAACTCGGCTTACTTCGAGCACACGTATCTTGCGCGGCAGATGGGCATCGATCTGGTCGAGGGCCGCGATCTGGTGACGCACGACAACATTGTCTACATGCGCACCACCGACGGGCTGAAGCGCGTGGACGTGATCTATCGTCGCGTG
>JAJYBT010000466.1 GCA_021778875.1 Acidobacteriota bacterium
GGCGGCGGCTCTACCGGCTGGCCGAGACGCGATATAAACTCGAAGGTTGAGCAGACGCCGCCGATGCGGCATGAGGCGGCAGGGGAAGCAGATGGTTCGAGTGGGGCTGGTGGGCTTTGGCATGGCGGGGCGCGTCTTTCATGCGCCGCTGATTTCGTCCGTGGAAGGGCTGGAACTGGCCGCCGTGGTGGAACGCCACTCCGACAAGGCTGCCGAGCGCCACCCGGGCATAACAGTCTATCGGTCCCTGGAGGAGTTGCTGGCCGATGCATCCATCGGGCTGGTGGTGGTGGCGACGCCGAACAGCACGCACTACCAGGTGGCACGGCAGGCGCTGGAAGCCGGCAAAAGCGTGGTGGTGGACAAGCCCGTGGCCACCGGCTCGCAAGAAACAATGCTGCTGATTGAGCTGGCGCGCGAGCGTAAGCTGCACATGATTCCGTTCTACAACCGGCGATGGGACAGTGATTTCAGGACGATTCAGAAAGTACTGCATGAGCGTCTGATTGGCCGGCTCGTTCACTTCGAATCGACTTTTGATCGTTGGCGGCCCGGTCGCGCTACGCGCGTCTGGAAGGACGACCCGGACGAGGGCGGAATCCTGCTGGACCTGGGAACACATATTGTCGACCAGGCGCTGGCGCTTTTCGGCAAGCCTGAGGCGGTGGGCGCGGAAGTCATGCGCGAGCGGGACGGCGCCGGGCCGAACGACTCCTTCACGATTCGGCTGCATTATCCGGACTTTCTTGTGACGCTGGAGGCAAATTTCCTGTCGACGCTTGCGCAACCGCGCTTTCATCTGCGCGGAACCAAGGGCAACTACTGGAAGTGGGGCCTGGACCTGCAGGAAGAGGAACTGAACAAGATTACGCGCATCACCGCGTCCGACTGGGGCGTGGAACCACCCACCCAGTGGGGCGCGCTGAACGTGGATATGGATGGAAGCATGGTGGCCCGGCCGGTGCGGCCGGTTGCAGGCGACTACCGGCTCTACTACGCCGGAGTGCGCGATGCCCTGCTGGGCAAAGCCGCCGCACCGGTTCAGCCCGCGGCGGCGTGGCGCGTGGCGCGACTGCTGGAGTGGGCCGTGGACAGCGCAGAACAGCACCGCAACATTCCCTGCGACTGGGGCGAGGAGCCGGCCTGAACAGGCTCCAGCGGCGATGTTCAGCCCGGCTCGCCTGCCCGGCGAATGTCGGTTAAGCGGGGTTCATCCTGCGCGAAGCCGGTCACAAAACGTCGCCAATTGCGGGTCATCGCGCACTTCGTCAAAAAGCGGCATGGGAAGTTCGGTGGCGCGCACGACGCGTTCATCGATGGCCTGGCGCATGCAGCGTATGGCGGAATCGCGTTCACGCAGGCCAAGATGGGCAATGCCGAGGTCGAAGGGTGAAATATAGCGCTGGGCTGACTGCTGCTGCAGTTCCTGTAGCAGCGCCTGGGCATCCGCAGCGTGGCCGTTTCGCGCCTTCGCGAAAATAAGCAGGGAGATATGAATGCCAGAGCCGTTCGCCGCATTGAGTGTTGCGGTCAGGCAGTCGTCGGCCTCTTGCACACGGCTCATCTGGATCAGCACCAGAGCAAGAAACCAGGCCGCAATAGGCGCGTTCGGATGCACCCCGACTGTCTGCCGGCAGGCGCGCAGCGCCTCGTCGAATCTTCCCGCGCGATAGAGCGTGTAACCAAGAAAGCCTGAGGTGCCGACAGACAGCGGGTCGCAGCGGCGCGCCTCGCCGGCCTGCTCGGCGGCCTGAGCATGGCGGCCGGTGACCGACAGCAGGTTGGCGTACCACTGATGCGCGACGGCATAGTCGGGGTTAAGCTGCAGCGCATGCTGGAACTGCTGCTCAGCGAGGGCGAAGTTTAGATCGTATCCTTTGCTGACATCGGCGAGCACGGTGGCGGCTTCGGCAGAGGTGGGATCAATTTCGAGCGCCGCATGGGCAGCGGCCCGCGCCAGAGGCATGACATCAGTCGCCGGCTTCAGGCCATGAATTCCGAAGAGCAGATAACAGTGGGCAAGCCCGACATGAGCGGGAGCAAAGGCGGCATCGTGGTCGATTGCCTCCTGAAAGTAGGCGATGGCTTTCCCGTAGGCATCCGGAGTCTTCTTGTTCCAGAAGTGACGTCCGCGCAGAAAGCTCTTCAATGCGTCAGGGTTCGGCGGCGCGATCCGCTGGCCTGCGTGATTCGTATTCGTGTGCGCAATGAATCGATAGCCTTTGCCCGGAACCGTCTCAATGATGCGCGGCTGGGCGGCGTTATCCTTCAGCGCGCGGCGCAGCTTGCGGATTGCGGTGTTGATGGCGCTCTCGCTCTCAAGGAAATGATTGACGCCCCAGATGCTGGCAACAATTTCATCGCGCGTGACGAGGCGGGTGTGGTTGCGCGCCAGTAAGAGTAAAAGCTCCATCGGGATGCGTTCGAGCTTGATGGGCTGCCCGTTCTCGCGGAGCTGAAAAGCCTTCTCGTCGATCTCGAAGTTATGAAACCGCATGCGCCCCCGCTCAACCTTCAGGTTTTCTTCAGACGCTCTCTATGGGATTCAAACTAGCGTGGTCCTATTATCGCCTTCGACCGCGTATTTGCAACGCGCTCAGGAGGTTTGGAATGAGATTAACCAAGACTGTTTGTACCGCAGCGCTGCTGCTGGCTGGAACGGCAATTGGCTCTGCGCAGACCAGGGATGGGCTGGTGTGCTCAGAGGCGACACTCAAGGGAGACTATTCTTTTCAGATAGCCGGGCAGATTCTTTCGCCGGCGCTTGCGGCGGGCCTCGTGTCCGGGGTCGCCATGACCGTCTTTGACGGCCACGGGAACCTGACGCAGGTGGACCACGTGCTGCATAACGGCATTGCGCCGAAGGAAGAATGGCGTCCGGCTACCGGGTCCTATGAGGTGAACCCTGACTGCACCGGAACCATGACCATCGAGCCGAAGCCCACGAATTCGGCCGACTCAGCCACACCGCTGTTCTTGAGAATCGTGATTGGCGACAGCGGCAACACGATTCTTACTGTGGTGACGGATACGCCTTTCACTTCCCCGTTTGCCCCTGTAATCACCAGTACCGGAATGAAGACCTTCCCTGGTTGGTCGCATCAGTGAATGGGTGAGCGCCCGGCGCTCCGCAGCCCGACTCCAGAACAAGAAAGGCTGCGGAGCCCGGAGCCGCCTTACTTGGCCGGCAAAGCGATCGGCTGAGACAGCGTGATTTTGCCCTCCAGTTGCGGGTCTGCAGAGGAGCGGCTGACGTGGATGGTGAAGGCGCCCGCATCCGCATGCCATGCCGCCGCCTTCGTGTCGTACCAGGTAAAAGAGCGCGCTGTCAGCGGTACGCTTACGCGGCGCGTTTCGCCGGGGTTGAGGTCGACGCGGGCGAAGCCCTTCAGCTCCTGCGGCGGGCGCGGAACGCTGGGGTGGTCTTCACTGACGTAGACCTGCGCCACATCAGCACCGGCTCGTGCTCCAGTGTTGGTGACGTCGAAGGAAACAGCGTAGTTCCCTGCCTCGCCGGTTGGGTGAATGGCAAGGTTCGAGTACTTGAAGCTGGTGTAAGACAACCCGAAGCCGAACGGGAAGAGCGGCTTGACGCGGTTGTGCTCATAGCCGCGATAGCCGACGAAGATGTCGTCTTTGTATGGAATGGTGAGCGTGCCGGGCGTGGGGTAGTAGTACGCGTAGGAGGGATTGTCCTTGAGGCTGCGCTCCCAGCTGATGGGCAGGCGGCCCGAGGGGTCCACATCGCCGAAGACCACTTCGGCCAGCGCGGTGCCGCCTTCCTGGCCGGGATACCAGTTCTGAATCAGGCCCGCAACCTTGTCAATCCACGCCGAAGCATCGACCGCTCCACCGGCGGTGACGGCGACGATGGTGTTGGGATTGGCGGCTGCAATCTTCTCGATGAGTTCATCCTGACCGGGAGGAAGCTGAAACTCGCGG
>JAJYBT010000467.1 GCA_021778875.1 Acidobacteriota bacterium
GCAGGAACGGAATCGCGTAGAGCAGCGTGAATGGCAGCACCGCCAGCAGTGCGCCGCGCGTGAGCCACTTCAACTGCTGCCGCAGCAGCGGCGTGTCGGCCCGGCGATAGCTGTTGAGGAAAAGAACAGCCGCCAGCACGTAGAACGCGGCCACATACGCCGTGCCTGCCTGGTCCAGGCGGTGATTCAAGAGCCCCGTCGCCTCCCAGCGCAGAATGGCCATCATCCGCAGGCCGAACAGCGCCACGCCGGGCGCGTACACAAGGGGCACCAGCAGACGGCGGCGAAGATTCTTGATGCGCTCTTCAGGGAAGCTGAGCGCGAAGTGCAGAAACAGCGCCGGCTGCAGTGACTCCGCCAGCACGTTGCCCCAGTAGACGGACTTGTCCAGCAGGTCCCATTCGCCCGTGTACTTCAGCGCGTTCAGCGCAAATGAAACCAGGCAGAACAGGTAGAAGTGCAAAGCGCGCGGCGCCGTCCAGCGACGGAACAGCACATAAATGCCGATGGCCAGATAGATAAGACCGATGAATCGCAGCGCCTGTTGCAGGCTCCGGTCCGGTGGCTCGGGGATGACCACGACCGGCGTGTCCAGCGAAATATTGTCGCGCGTGATCGCGTAATTCGCCTTGCCGTAGACGCCCGTGCGGTACAACTCCCGCTCCAGGTCTGACAGATGCACAATCGGGGTGTCATTCACTCCCGTCAGCAGGTCGTGCGCCCGGATGCCTGCGCGCTGGCCCGGGCTGTCGGGCAGCACCTTCTCGGCCAACAGCCCGCCGCCACCGGGAGCCTCGCTCCACCAGACGCCATCATACGGTTGCTGAAACTGGTTTTCCTGGCGGAAATTCAACAACGCAAGGAACACCAGTCCGACCGTAGCAACGGCCAGTAGCGTCGCCTGCAAGCGGTTGAAGAGATTCGTCTCCATCGGGGGGAGCACCTTACTTTACAGCACTGCCTTGCACGTCAGTTGCCATGCAAAAAGAAGGACGATGTTTTCGTGCTATGTTGGCAAGCCATTGATAATGCAAGTGATCAAGGAGCGAGCCCGGTTAGAGCATCTGCCGGCAACCCGTCCGGCATGTGAAAAATGCAAAAAACAATATAGGGCCTACGTTGAAACGAATTGCCCTACCGAAAATGGTAGTCATTGTGGACGCTGCAATTTGCGGCGACCATTGTCCATTGTACGCCGCATTGGGTGCACTTTGTTCCGTATTTCCGGCGTTCATTTTCACGGCCGCTGCGCCTCAGCGCTGGCCGTAGGTCGCCTTGGGCCCGTGCTTGCGCAGGTAGTGGTGTTCACTCACATAGGCCGGAATCTCCGTCGCAGCCGGGTTCAGCAACACGCTGCGGAAGGCCAGCCGGGCAATGTACTCCAGCACGTCGGCGTGTTCCACGGCATCCGCAGCCGATTTGCCCCACGCAAACGGCGCATGCCCGGCCACCAGCACCCCCGGAACCGCCACCGGGTCAAGACCTTCGCTCCGGAAACGGCGCACGATCACCGCCCCGGTGTTGCGCACGTAGGCCTCGGCCACCTCTTCGGCGGTCAGCGGCTCGGTTACAGGCACCTGCCCGTGAAAGTAGTCGGCATGGGTGGTGCCAAGGCAGGGAATCGGGCGGCAGGCTTGCGCCCAGGAGGTGGCGAACTCAGAATGGGTGTGGACGATGCCGCCGATCTGGGGAAACTCGCGGTAGAGCAGCGTATGCGTGTCAAGATCGCTCGAGGGGCGCAGCGAGCCCTCGACAATCCTGCCATCGAGGCCGGCCACAACCAGGTCGGCCGGCGTCAGTTTCGCGTAGTCCACGCCACTGGGCTTGATCACCACCAGCGGCTCGGCCCCGGAGCGGTCAATGCCGCTGGCGTTGCCAAAGGTATGCGGAGCGAGGCCGCGGCGGGCGATTTCGCGGTTGGCGTGGAGGACCTGTTCGCGGAGCGATTCGAGCAGCATGGGGTGCATCCTTTGCGGTCGTCGTGGTAAGCGTTTACCGAGCCAGTTTACCAGCACTCCGGCTCTCTATGGCAACTTATCTGCGCCTGATTCCGATATGATGAGCGCCGACTCGCAGACGGAAGCAGCCGCGCATCCGGAGCAATGGCCTGCCTTCCAATGCGCAGGAGAAAAAGCCTTCCATGAATCGCCGCAACTTCGTCAAAGCCGCCGCCCTCATCCCGCTCGCAGCGGGCGCCGCTCCGCTGTCTCTGGCCGCACCGTTCGCGGCGGACGCCGGCTCAGTCCCGGCTCAAAAAGCTGCTCAGGGGCCGCTCCGCGACCGCTTCGAACTGACTCTGCGCCGGGTGCTGCACGGAGACTCGCCAGCCTATACCCAGGAGTTCATCCTCGCCGATGTGCGTCCCACGCCCGAGCGCCGCTTCACTGAGTACAGCGGTGACGTGTCGGGCCGTTATATCGGCGCGCTGGCCACCGCCGCGCAGGTGTATGGAGCGCAAGCGCCCGGCCCTGATGCGCCGGACCCTGATGCGCCCGGCCTGAATGAGCTTGTGGCAAAGGTCATTGCCCTCCAGAAGCCCGACGGATATTTCGGCGCTGCTTTTCATTACGACCAGCCCGCCGACGCGGACATGGCGCTCCTGTGGGGCAATGGCCGCCTGCTGGTGGGCCTCGTCGAGTACTACCGCCTGCGGCCCTCCGCGCCCGTGCTGGCGGCCTGCCGGCGCATCGGCGATTTTCTGGTGCGCATCGGCCCCATGATGCTGTCGAGCCGGATGCGCGAGTCCTTCGGCGCGCAGCATTTCGCCTCCAGCTATATCTGTTGGACGCAGCAGACCGAAGGACTGGCCAACCTGTACATGGTTACGAAGGATGACCGCTACCGCACTCTCGCCGAGCAGGTTGCGGCGGTGATTGAGAGGCGTCCCGGCGACCACGTGCACGGCTATCTCACCAGCCTGCGCGGCGTGATGGATATCCACGGCGTCACCGGCGACCCGCGCCTGCTGCGGCAGTGCGAGGCAGCGTGGCAGGATGTAGCCGAGTCAAAAGACCTGCTCATCACCGGCGGCGTTCCCGAGGGCTGGAGCCCCAACAATCACCGCACCGAGGGCTGCGCGGAAGCGGACTGGGTCAGGCTGAATCTGGCCTTGTGGCAGGCGACTGGCAAAGCGCAATACCTGGCCATGGCCGAGCGCGCAATCTTCAACGAGTTCGCCTTCAATCAGTTCGCCACCGGCGACTTTGGCCATCGCGTCTATACCGATACCGGACTGCCCGCCGGCGGAGCGGCGCGGGCGTGGTGGTGCTGCACGCTGCATGGTCTGCGCTGTTTTCCTGCAATTCAACAGAGCGCCTATCGCAGCCGCGATGGAGAGCTGTTCCTTGACCTGCCCGTCGATGGCCGCGTGGAAAGCGCGGCATTGTCGGCGATCGCCGTGTCGTCCCTCACGCAGGATGGCACGGTACGCATCACGATAAGCGCCGTGGGAAATCAGCCCGCAGCGATCAATATCCGCAGGCCGCAGTGGGCCGAGACAGTGAAATTGCGCATCAACGGCGCTCCCATCAACGCGCCGCTAGCCGACGGCTACCTGCGCCTCCGGCGCTCCTGGGCTGCCGGCGATGTCGTCCAGTTGCAGTACGAGATGCCGCTCCGCTCTGAGCCCCAACAAGACAGCCGCGTCGTCTATTCCATCGGCCCGTGGCTCCTGGGCGCCGCGGCGTCGGACAATCCCGCATATTTCAATGAGCTGACCGTGCGGAACCGGCTGCTCGACGCGGGCAAAGTCGAGCCTGCCGCGCAGCCGCGCGCCGCGCAGCGGTTCCGCGTGCAGGTGGCCGCGGCAAACTTCCACTACGCGCAGGCGGAGTATCCTGACCAGCCCGGCATCGTCAGCTTGCGCGCTCTTGCCGAGCAGACCGCCCAGCCGACCACGTCGTGGGAACTCAAGCTGCTGAATGAAAAGAACAAC
>JAJYBT010000468.1 GCA_021778875.1 Acidobacteriota bacterium
ACGGCCGTGCTTATCCACAGGCAGAAAGACCATGGCTACGCCGTAGGCGCCCGGACCCGGGAGCTGCATGCCGAGTTCGCCGCACTCTCGCGCAAAAAAGACGTGGGGAATCTGGATCAGAATGCCAGCGCCGTCGCCTGTCTCAGGGTCGCAGCCCGCTGCGCCACGATGGGTGAGGTTGATGAGCACCTCAAGGCCCTTGCGGATAATCTCATGGCTCTTTTCTCCGCGGATGCTGGCCACGAGGCCCATTCCGCAGGCATCGTGTTCATTGCGTGGATGATAGAGCCCCTGGGCGTCCGGAATACGGAGACGGGAATGCGATGTTTGCATGGCAACCTTCTATGAGAGCGTTGTTCAATGCCTGGTCGTGTTGCTGCTGACTGGATAGACACAACCACCGTGTCGATTCCTGAAAGAAATCGACATGGATTCTTCTTGTGAAGGTCTGCCCCGGCAGACCCGGCCGTGTCTGGGAAAGTGCTGAACAACATAATATTAACGGAAAATGAGAAAAAAGGCTTCCGCAACGAGAAATACCAATGGAATCAATGGCATACAAGTGTGGATTCGCAAGTTTTTCTGCTTCTATTCTGGCGGAGGCCCTGAGCGGGTCCCACCCTGCTGCAACGGCCGCGTCTATAGCCTGCGAATGAGAAGTTCGCGTTCGTAGATCATCTCCGGCGGCAATTGGCTGTGCAATTTGATGAACAGTTCTTCGTGTTCGATGATCTCTCTGCGCCAGGCGTCGCGATCCACCGTCATCAGCTCATCGAAGGTCTGGCGTGGAAAGTCGAGGCCGGTCCAGTCGATATCCTCGTAGCGCGGGACCCACCCGATGGGCGTCTCGCGGCCGTGTGTGCGCCCATGCACCCGATCGACAATCCAGCGGAGAACGCGCATATTCTCACCAAAGCCCGGCCACATAAAGCGGCCATTCTCATCTTTGCGAAACCAGTTGACATGAAAAACGCGCGGCGTTTCGTCCAGCTCACGCTGCATTCTGAGCCAGTGACGGAAGTAGTCGCCCATGTGATAGCCGCAGAAGGGAAGCATGGCCATTGGGTCGCGCCTGACCTGTCCGACCGCGCCGCTTGCCGCGGCGGTGGTTTCAGAGCCCATGGTGGCGCCGATGTAAACTCCGCTGCTCCAGTTGAAAGACTGGTAGATGAGAGGCAGCGTTGCGGAGCGGCGGCCTCCAAAAATGATGGCGCTGATGGGCAGACCTTCTGGCGACTCCCATTCGGGATCGATGGTGGGGCATTGTGAGGCGGGCGCGGTAAATCGGCCATTGGGATGCGCGGCAGTGCGCCCGCTTTCCTTGCCGATGGCGGGTGTCCAGCGCTCTCCTCGCCAGTCAAGGCACTCCTTTGGCGGCGTGTCTGTCATGCCCTCCCACCAGACGCCTTGATCGGGAGTGAGCGCGACATTGGTAAAGATGGAATTGCGCGCGAGTGTCGCCATGGCCATGGGATTCGTCTTGACGCTGGTTCCGGGGGCCACGCCGAAGAACCCGGTTTCAGGGTTGATGGCGCGCAGGCGGCCCAGGGCATCGGGACGAATCCACGCGATGTCGTCACCTACGGTCCAAACCTTCCAGCCTTTCATTGCCTTTGGGGGGATCAGCATGGCGAAATTGGTTTTGCCGCAGGCCGAGGGAAAGGCTGCAGCGACATAGGTCTTCTGGCCTTCAGGGTTTTCGACGCCCAGAATGAGCATATGCTCGGCCATCCACCCCTCGTCGCGGGCAATATTCGAGGCGATGCGCAGGGCGAAGCACTTCTTGCTGAGCAGCGCGTTGCCGCCGTATCCGGAGCCGTAGGACCAGATTTCGCGTGTCTCGGGGAAGTGCACGATGTACTTGGTTTCATTGCAGGGCCACGATACGTCAGGCTGGCCGGGCTTCAGAGGCATGCCCACGGAGTGCATGCAGGGGACTACGCGCTTTTCGTCTTTGTCAATCTCGGCAAAGACAGGCAAACCAATGCGGGCCATGATGCGCATCTGCGCAACGACGTAAGGCGAATCCGTGAGCTGGACGCCGATGGCAGACATGGGCGAGCCCACTGGCCCCATACTGAAAGGCAGAACGTACATGGTGCGGCCCTGCATGCTGCCGCGAAAGAGCTGTTTGAGGCGACGGCGCATCACGTATGGGTCTTCCCAGTTGTTGGTTGGGCCGGCGCCGTCGCGGGAGAGCGAACAGATGAACGTGCGGTCTTCCACGCGGGCTACGTCACCTGGAACAGAGCGGGCATAATAGCAGCCGGGCCAGCGCTCCTGATTCAACCGGACAAAGGTGCCGGCGGCAACGAGACGGTCACAGAGGAAGCCGTACTCGGCCTGCGAGCCGTCCACCCAGTGGATGGCGTCCGGGCGGCAGAGATCGGCCATCTTCTCCACCCAGCGGATGAGGTGCTTGTTGGTCGTCAGAGGCGCTGTATTTGCAGACTGCTCAGCTACGGAAACGGAGGGCTTCATAGGCGGATGACTTCTCCCGAACCAAATGGAACCTTCCTATAATGGACCCGTCTTGCGGCTCAGGACAAGTCGGCGCAGGCGCGTAATCCCCGGGAGCATGCGCTGCGCCTTTCCGCTCCCGGCCGAACCGCCTACAATAGGATTTGACATTCAAGACCGAGGGGAATCATGCCGCTTTCTGGAGAAGCCATTCGTCTGATGAACTACATTGATGACGTTGCCGTGACACTGCGCCGGGTGCTGGCTGCAATTCCAACCCTTTCCCCTGAGGAGCGCGCCCGCGTGGCTGAGCACCTGATTCAGACTCGGCCGAATGGCGAAGACGTAGCGCAGGCACTGGCAGCCAGGTAGGGTTCGCTCCTTGCTTACAGTCGCGATTATCGGAGCGGGCCCGCTGGGGCGGTGGCTGGCGTTTGCGGCGGCGCGCGCAGGCTGCCGCGTGCTGCTGGAAGATGTGATGCCGGCCAATCTGCATCATGCCCGCGAAACGCTGCGCCAGCAGCTAGGCCCGGCGGCTCTGCCCATGGTTTCCTTTGTCTCCACGATTGAGGACGCGGTGCGCGAGGCCGACCTGGCCATCGACTGCGTGCCAGACGAATTGGAATCGAAGCTGGAAATACTTTGGCTGCTGGATCGCATGGCGCCGCCGCGCACGGTGCTGGCCACTCCCACAACCCGGCTCTCGATTGGTGATCTGGCAGCCTGTACCTACCGGCCCGGAAAGTGCATCGCTATCGTCGCAGAAGCGCGCGATCTGGCAGAAGGCACTGAAGCCACTCTCCTGCTGCACACTATCGCGCAGACGACGCCGGAGACAGTTTCCCTGATGGATGCGTTCTGGCAGCAGCTTGGATTTAATCCGCGCTTTGAATCAGAGCCGTCTTAAGAGCTGCGGCGTCACCGCGCATTTGCCAATATTCTCTCGTAATACTGGACGTACTGCGGCACGATCTTCGTAGAGCAAAACCGTGTTGTTGCCGTCTTGCGCGCGGCGTCGCGCATGGCTTGCAGACGGGTCCGGTCTGCAAGGAGTTGAATGGCTCCGGCAGACATCGCATCCACGTCGCCGATGGGGAACAAGAGGCCATTGACGCCGTCGTCAATCAGCTCCGGCACGCCGCCGACGCGGGTTGCGATTGTGGGCACCTTGCACGCCATCGCCTCCAGTGCTGCCAAGCCGAACGATTCCAGTTCGCTCGGCAGCAACATGAGATCGGCCAGCGGAAGCAGCTCGTTCACCCGTTCCTGTTTGCCGAGGAAGTGGATTTTCGCGTGGATGCCCAGATCGTGCGCCAGCCACTCGGCTGCGGAGCGGTCGGGCCCATCACCAACCAGAACAAGTTGCGAAGGTACCGCCTGCGTCACCTGCGCAAAAACCTTTACGACATCCACGACACGTTTGACGGGCCTGAAGTTCGAGAGATGGAGCAGAATTGCTTCATCGGGCTGCGC
>JAJYBT010000469.1 GCA_021778875.1 Acidobacteriota bacterium
CGCGAGTGGTGTGCTACCGAGGTGCTGCGCCAGATTCGCGGCAAGTCGCTTGCCCGCCTGCGCCGCGAGGTTGAGCCGGTCTCGCCGGCCATGCTCGCCCGCTTTACCGTGCACTGGCAGGGCGTTGTGCAACGGCGTCGCGGACTCGATGCGCTGCTCGACGCCATCGAGAGCCTGCAGGGGGCTCCGCTGCCCGCCTCGCTGGTCGAATCTGCCATTCTGCCCGCGCGCTTGGCAAACTACGCGTCCGCCGATTTGGATACACTCATCGCCGCAGGCGAGGTCGTCTGGTGCGGATTCGATTCGCTTGGCGAACACGACGGACGCATTGGTCTCTACCTAGCGAACAGGATCAGCACACTCCTGCCATCGCGTGTTCAGGCCACCATCCTTAGTGAAAAGGAGCAGCAGATCCTCGACCGGCTTGCCCGTGGCGGCGCCATGTTTTTCGCGCAACTCCACGATGTCTTGGGCGGCGGCTATCCCGGTGAAACCATCGACGCGCTATGGAGCCTTGTCTGGCGCGGGCTCATCACCAATGACACGTTCCATGCACTCCGTGCCTACGTCACTCGTCCTGCCACGCGCTCGTCGAAGCGAGTGCACAATCAGCCGGCTTTTCACTCCCGGCGCACTACACCTCCTGCCGCGCAGGGGCGCTGGGCGCTGCTCACGCAACCCGACCGTAAGACGCCCGCGCAGCAAACCGCATGGAGCCACGACGTCGCATTGCAACTGCTCAGCCGCTACGGGATCGTAACCCGTGAAACGGTCGCGCAGGAAAATCTTCCCGGTGGTTTCAGCGCTGTATATGAAGTGCTGAAGGCAATGGAAGCCAGTGGACGTATTCGCCGCGGCTACTTTGCTCAGGGGCTGGGAGCGGCCCAGTTCGCGCTTCGGGCTGCTGTGGACATGCTGCGCTCACTCCGCAAACCGCTGGCGATCCCGGAGATGATCATGCTGGCCGCTGCCGATCCGGCGAATCTCTATGGCTCGGTCCTGCGCTGGCCACAATCGGAGGACGATGTCGAGCCGCGAGCCCTTGCGCGCAGCGTGGGGGCGTCCGTGGTGTTGCGCAACGGTGAGTTGGTTGCATATTTACGCCGCAACAACCCGAACCTGCAGGTTTTTCTGCCAGTCGATGATCCCGACCGCGCACATGCCGCGCACGACCTCGCCGCCTTTCTTGCCGAGACCGCACAGCATGCTTTGACCGGGGATGACCGCCACGCACGAGGCCTGCTCATTGCAAGCATTAACGGACTCCGCGCACACCAGCACTGGTTTGCGCCGTACCTGCTTGCTGCGGGCTTCTCAGAGGCTCCGGCCGGATTCAGTATCCGCCGGACTTTCATGCATGCTGAAAATCCGCCCGCATAGACTTGCATCTGGAACTCTATCCCCGGACGGCTACTGCTGCTGGTTGTTTTCGTTCTTAGGATGGAGCCCGAGCAGCTTGCTCCAGAATCCGCGCTTCTTCTTCTTTTCCTGTTGCTGCTGCTGTGCAGGCTGAGACGCGTTTTGTGCAGGGGCCGCTTGCTGCTCCATTGTCAACTGCGGCTGCGATGCATGCGGCTGCGACTGCGTCACGTTGGGACTCTGCGGCTTCCCTCCGATTCCGAAGATCTTCTGGAAGACATTTCGTTGATTGCCAAATGCATGGTCGCAACTATCCATCGGTTGCGTCCCCACCAGAAACGCTCCTGTGTAGTCATCCGGGCAGGAGGCATCTGCAAGCAGGTTGGTGTTTTTATCCAGCTGAACTTCGACCACGCCCGGGGGCGCAACAAACTGTTTTGTGTCGGAGTATTGCGGGAGCTGGACCGCCTGCTTCATAAAATCGGCCCAGATTGGGGCGGCGGCGTGAGCACCTTCAATATTGATATCGGTGTAGTCGTCATTGCCCACCCACACCACGCAAATTAGGTTGCTGGTGAAGCCCGCAAACCAGGCGTCGTGCGATGTGCCTGTTTTGCCGGCTGCCGGAGCGGTGAAGCCCATCGCCCTCACTACTTCGCCGGTACCGTGATTGATCACGTTCTCCATTAACGCGGTCGTCAGGTAGGCCACGCGGGGGTCCAGCACCGGACTGGAAACCGGCGTGTACTCATCCATTACGTCGCCATTCGCGTTATGTATCGACGCCAGCAGCCACGGGTTGATCTTCACGCCATCATTCGCAAAGATAGTGTAGACCCCGGCCATTTGCAACGGTGTTGCTCCGTAAGCTCCGATCGCCATTGCCGGTGTCGGCTCCACGGAAGTGATGCCCGCTTCGCGCGCCAGCGCCGCGACGTTGTCATAACCTACCATTTGCGCCAGCGAGATTGTCGCGTTATTCAGCGAGTGCTGCAGCGCCGTCCGTGCGGTTATCGGCCCCATGAACACATTCTCAAAGTTCCGTGGGCTATAGCTCTGGTTATTGCCGAAGGTGAAGGTAGTCGGCTCGTCGTTCAGAATCG
Source organism: Acidobacteriota bacterium (assembly GCA_021778875.1). Next base: position 2,463 of record JAJYBT010000469.1, read on the forward strand.
TGCTTTGCGTAAAGATGCCGCTGACGCCGGCTGAGTTCGTCAACTCCACGCCGGCAAGGCTGGTGTTGAAGGCCGCTGCATAGACAATCGGCTTGAAGATCGACCCCGTCGGCCGATTGGCGATCGCATGATCCAGCTGGCTCTGCCCATAGTTGCGGCCTCCCACCAGAGCCAGCACTTGTCCTGTATGGGGGTTCAGCGCAACCAGCGCAACCTGCGGATAGACGATCGGGCCCTTGTATCCATGTTTTACGCGCCACTTGTAGCGCCGCTCCACGATTGCGTCTGCCTGCTTCAGGCCCTCGGTGACCGCTTCGGTCGCCGCCTTCTGCAGCTGCGGGTCAAGCGAGGTGTAGATGCGCAGTCCCTCGGAGTTGTAGTCGTTGGTGCCCAGGCGCGAGGCCAGCTCGTCGCGCACCAGGTCCACAAAGTACGGAGCTTCGCCTGCATCTACGGCTCCGGGAACCAGCTTGAGCGGAGTGGCCTTTGCCTCCGCCGCCTGCTGCTTGGTGATGTCGCCCGTTTCCACCATCGCATCGAGCACAACGTTGCGCCGCGCGACGGCCCGCTTTGGATGCCGATACGGATTAAGCCAGCTCGGGCTTTGGATAAGCCCCGCCAGCAGCGCCGCCTGCGGCAGCGTAAGCTGGCTTACGTTTTCACCGAAGTATGCCTGTGCCGCTTCGCCAAATCCATTGATCGAGAAGCTTCCGCGCTGCCCCAGCGGGACCTCATTTGCGTACAACTCAAAGATTTTCTCTTTGGAGAAGCGGTGGGCCAATTGGAACGTAATGACCACTTGCAGAAACTTGCGCTTGAAGGTGCGCTCCGGAGTAAGGAAGAACTCCTTTGCCAGCTGCATGGTGAGTGTAGATGCGCCACCAATCATGTGGCGGTCGCCGATCATGTCGTGCCACCCCCAGGCCACGATCGCATAGTAGTCAATGCCGCCACTACGCGTGAAGAATCGCCGGTCCTCAATTGAAGTAACCGCCTGTACCACGACCTTGGGAATCTGGTCATACGTCAGTAGACGCCGTTTGGCACGGTTTTTGTCTGAGAGGTCGGTAATCAGCAGCGGTTCCAGCTGGTAGGCTGCGAGCTGTTGGCCCTTGTCGCCTGTAATCTGGCTGATCACACCGCCGGCGAAACTGACCGTTGCGCTGTCCGGCGCGTGATATGACTGCTGTCCGGGGTGAATCGTAATACTGTTCTGACCCTCGGAATAAGTGCCCATCGGGGACACTGGGGTTTGGCCGTCGATAGAATACCCGGCCTCGCGAAGCTCATTGGCAATCGCGTCCGGTGTAAAATCCTGCCCCGGTCTTAGCTCCTGCGGTGCGGCATAAATCTTCGCGGTGTTTTCAAATAGGGGCTTCTCCAGCCGCTCGTCCACAATGCGCTGATACTTGATGTAGTAGTAGCCGAACACGCAACCGAACACCAGGCATCCGGCGGCGAAGACTGC
>JAJYBT010000470.1 GCA_021778875.1 Acidobacteriota bacterium
GGCGGGCTTTGGACCGAAGATGATCCGCTCCGTGATGAAGGCACACGGCGTCAAGTCCCTCGAACAGCTCATGCAGGAGGCAGCGGAGTTCGGCGTGCGCATCCACGTGTGCGAAATGTCGCTGGGTGTGATGGGACTCAAGGAGGAGGAGATGATCGACTATCCCGGCATTGACTATGTCGGCGTCGGATCGTTTATCCAGATGATCAGCGAATCCAAACAGGTGATCTTCCTGTAGTGCGGCGTGCGCGAAGGAGCAGGCGGCTATCGTGCGGGCTTGGCCTTGCCGGCTGCGGGCTTGCGCGCATCCCGCACAAAGCGGGACATCGACTTGGAAAGATGTTCAAGCACGGCAGCCCACTCGTCCAGGTGCTCTTCGCCCTGCTTGGTGAGCCGATAGATGCGGCGCGCAGGACCGCGCCCCTCTGCCTCCCACTCGGATTTGACGTTGCCATTCATCTCCAGCCTGCGAAGGGTACGGTAGAGGACGCCCTTTTCAATTGTGGTATCCGTGAGCGCGTGCCCTTCCAGGTCCGCAGCGAGATCGTAGCCGTAGGACCTGCCCTTCATCTTCAGCAGCAGAAGGACCACCGGCTCCACGAAGCGATAGAGGTTGCCCATTCCGCAGGAACACGGATAATCCTTGCCATGACGCGGGCAGAAACGCTTTCGCATTTGCATCCTCCGTGGCCGCAAGTCGGCCCGTACCAACGGCATAACACTACCACAATCCGTTGCTGGATGTGAACTGCACCGAAGGAGCTACAACGATTGCCGCAAGACATGCGTAATTTTATAGTTATAGGTGTTAGTTGCACTTATTTCAACGAGCGATGCAGGCGCGCTCGGCGAGCAGGGGAACGGGTTTGAAGCATTGCCCGTCCTGCGCAACCTCACAACCATCCGCCGCAACGAAAGGATTCTGACATGCGTATTGCCATCCCTGTAACCGGAGAGCGCCTGGAGCAGCATTTCGGGCACTGCGAAAAGTTCATCCTCACTGACGTCGATCCCGTCTCGCGCCGGGTCACGGCAACCACGGAGGTCCCGGCCCCCGAGCATCAGCCCGGCCTGTTGCCGCCGTGGCTCAAGGAGCGCGGCGTGACCCACGTGATCGCCGGCAACATGGGCGCACGCGCGCGCACGCTGCTGCAGGAGGCCGCGGTGGAAGTATTCGCCGGAGCGCCCGTGGAGCCCGCGTCCGCTCTGGTGCGCCAATATCTTGCGGGAACGCTGGTGGCCGGCGAAAACACCTGCCACCACTAAAGCAGCCGTTGCGAAGAGCGCCGGGGATGAGACTTGCAAACAAGGCGTCAGCCCTGCGGGCGGCAGAAAAACCTCTTTACTTCCTGCGGATTCGGCACCATAATCGCGGGGTCTCAGAACGCGCGTTTTCTTTCCCCAGTGTTCGCAGGTCCGGTCTCCCCCAGCGTGCGATTTTCGAGCCAGATCAGGAGGGTGACCTATGAATCTCAAAAGCCCCTTGCTGTTGGGCTTTGCGTTGGCGTTCGCCTGCGGCGGATTGGCCGCAGCGCAAGACAGTTCCCAAGGAAGTCCATCCGGGCCTCCCAAGGTCCTCGAGATCATGCGTGAGTTTGTGAAACCGGGCAAGCAGGGCGCGGTGCACGACAAGAGTGAGAGCGCCTTTGTGAAGGCCATGCGCGATGCCAAGGAGCCGACCCACTATACGGCCATGTGCTCGCTCTCCGGCAAGGCGCGCTGCCTCTATCTAGTCGGCTATTCCTCGTATGAGGCGCTGCAGAAGGACAACGAAGCCATCGCCAAGAACAAGGAACTCTCCGCCAGCCTGGACGCGGCCTCAGAGTCGGACGGCCAACTGCTGGACGCCTATGACCAGTCGCTCTGGAGCTACAAGGAGGACCTGAGCTATCACGCTCCGGGCCCGAGGCCGCAGACGCGCTTCCTGGAGATCACCGAATTCCATGTCCGCATCGGCCATAACAAGGATTGGAGCGACCTGGTAAAGATGTACATCGCCGCGTGCGAAAAGGCTGGAACCAGCGCGCACTGGGCCATGTTCCACCTGGATTATGGCGGTCCCGGCGGAGTGTATCTGATACTCAGCTCCGACAAGTCCATGGCCGAGATTGACAGCAGCGATGCTGAAAGCAAGAAGATCCGGGATGCCATGGGCGATGAGGGCATGAAGAGATTCCTCGAGCTGGAAACGGCCACGGTGGAGAGCGTGAACAGCCAGTTGTTTGCCGTCAACCCGCGCCAGAGCTACGTTTCAGACGAGTGGATCCAGACCGATCCGGAGTTCTGGAACCCTGCGCAGTAGAGCGCCCGTTTGCAGCTATTCCGCTGCTGCTGCAGACCTGCGGAGAGCGGCTTCCGTTCCCCTGGGGCCGCTTTCGCGCGCTGTGCTCCCGTTGCGCCTCCCCGGCCGCGCGGGCACAGCCTGGGGGAAAACTGCGCGTTTTGTTACCCTAGAGACAGGCAGGACGACGTTGCGCCTTCGAGATCCCCTTTGCATGCCCCGGGAAATGTGCGGGACAGGCAATCGCGCAACCTCGGCTGCACAGGGCAGCGTGCACACGCGCTCCAACGCAAGATGAAGCACACCATGGCAACCACCTCTGCATCCATTCCTCTGCCCGAGCTGACGACGGACGAGCTCGCGCGCTATTCGCGCCAGATCATCCTGCCCGAGATGGGCACGGAGGGCCAGCGCCGGCTGAAGGCGGCCCGCGTGCTCTGCGTGGGCACGGGCGGACTGGGCTCGCCGCTGGCGCTGTATCTGGCCGCCGCCGGCGTGGGCACGCTGGGGCTGGTGGACTTTGACGTGGTGGACGCCAGCAACCTGCAGCGCCAGATCCTCCACGCCACGCGCGACATTGGCCGCAACAAGCTGGACTCCGCCGAGGAGAAGCTCCGGGCGCTCAATCCAGCGCTGAACGTGGTGAAGCATGCGACGCGGCTGACGAGCGAAAACGCGCTGGAGATTCTGCGCGACTACGACCTGGTGGCTGACGGCACGGACAACTTCCCCACGCGCTACCTGGTCAACGACGCCTGCGTTCTGCTCGGCAAGCCCAACGTCTACGGCTCCATCTTCCGGTTTGAGGGCCAGGCCAGCGTCTTTGCCACCGCCGAGGGGCCCTGCTACCGCTGCCTGTATCCTGAGCCGCCACCGCCGGGCACGGTGCCAAGCTGCGCCGAGGGCGGGGTGCTGGGAATCCTGCCGGGGCTGGTCGGCATCATACAAGCGACGGAGGTTATCAAGCTCATTCTGGGTCACGGCGACTCGCTCATCGGTCGCCTGCTGCTGGTGGATGCGGCGCAGATGCGCTTCCGCGAGCTCAAGTTGCGCAAGAATCCGGATTGCCCCGTCTGCGGTGCGAACCCGACGGTGACGCGCCTGATGGATTATGAACAGTTCTGCGGCCTGGGGCCGCAAACCAACGAGGAGAAAGCATTGATCAACGGAATTCCACAGTTGTCTGTCACCGAGCTGAAGCAACGGCTGGATGCAGGCGAGGACCTCTTTATCCTGGATGTCCGCGAACCCTACGAGTATCAGATCGGCAATATCGGCGGAAAGCTGATGCCCATGAACACCGTGCCCCTGCGGCTGGAAGAGATTAACCGCGAGCGCGAAGTGGTGGTGCACTGCCGCAGCGGCGCGCGCAGCCAGCGGGTTGCCGAGTATCTGAAGCAGATGGGCTACGAAAAGGTCTGCAACGTCAGCGGAGGCATCCTCGCCTGGAGCGAGCAGATTGATCCCTCCCTGCCGAAGTACTAGAGCCGGCTCTCGCCGCTCCCGACGCGGCACAACCGCAAAAACATCAGAGGCTGAGGCCGCACCGTTGCGGGTGCCGGCTCAGCCTCTTTCCTTGTTACCTGTCAGGTTGTGCAGGGTTCAGCGCGCCAGCTCGGCGGGTGTTTGCCGCCGCGGCTCTGTGC
>JAJYBT010000471.1 GCA_021778875.1 Acidobacteriota bacterium
GCATTGCGCTGGCGTTTGTGGCGGCGGTCAAGGGCTACCGCATGATCCTGATCATGCCGGAGACGATGAGCCTGGAGCGCCGCGTGCTGCTGAAGGCGCTGGGCGCTGAGATTGTGCTGACGCCGGGCGCGAACGGCATGAAGGGCGCCATCGCCAAGGCCGAGGAAATCAAAGCCAGGACGCCGAACGGCTACATCCTGGGCCAGTTTGACAACCCCGCGAACCCCGCCATCCACTACGCCACCACAGGCCCGGAGATCTGGGAGGACACAGACGGCAAGGCCGACTTCCTCATCAGTGGCGTGGGCACCGGCGGCACGCTGACGGGCACGGCAAAGTACATCAAGGAGCGCAAGCCCAGCTTCAAGGCGGTTGCCGTGGAGCCGACCGACAGCGCCGTGCTGAGCGGCGGCAAGCCCGGTCCCCACAAGATCCAGGGCATCGGCGGCGGATTCATTCCCAACGTGCTCGACACCAAGCTGATCGACGAGGTGATTGCGGTTACCAACGACGAATCCATTGACATGGCGCGCCGGTTGCCGAAGGAAGAGGGCCTGTTCGTGGGCATCTCGTCCGGCGCCGCGGTGGTGGCTGCGCTCAAGGTGGCGTCGCGGCCTGAGAACGCAGGCAAGCTGGTGGTGGTGGTGCTGCCCAGCTTTGGCGAGCGCTACCTGTCGAGCGTGTTGTTCGATGCCGTGCGGCAGGAGGCCCTGGCCCTGCCCACCGAGCCGGTAACGCTGTAAGAAAAGAGGGCCGGCGAGGTGATCTGCTTCGTCGGCCCGGCTGTCTGAATCCAATAGCCATGGACCTGTTTGCCCGAATCCGCGAAGATGTGAAATCCGTGCTGGAGCGCGACCCCGCAGCCCGCTCGTGGCTGGAGGTGCTGTTGTGCTACCCGGGGCTGTGGGCGGTGTGGATCCACCGCATTTCGCATGCGCTATGGAGGGCGCGCCTGCGGCTGGCGGCGCGGACTCTGTCGCAGGTGGGGCGCTTCTTTACGGGCGTGGATATCCATCCCGGCGCGCTGCTGGGCCGCCGCCTGTTCATCGATCACGCGGCCGGCGTGGTGATTGGCGAAACGGCGATTGTGGGCAGCGACGTGACCATGTACCAGGGCGTGACCCTGGGCGGCACGGGCAAGGGCCACGGCAAGCGGCACCCCACCGTGTGCGACCGCGTCTTCATCGGCAACAACGCGAACATCCTGGGCAACATCACGGTGGGTGAGAACTCGCGCGTGGGCGCTGGCTCCGTGGTGCTGTCCGACGTGCCGCCCAACTCCACCGTGGTGGGCGTGCCCGCGCACATCGTGTATCTCAACGGCGATCGCGTGCTCATCACGGACCCGCATGACATCAAGGACCCGCTGTCGGACGCGCTGATTGCGCTGGCGTCGCGGGTGGATGAGCTGGAGGGGCGGCTGGGCGCGCACGTCGGTCGCGTCAAGCCATTTGCCGCCGAAGAGGCCGAGCGGCTGGCGTACCGCGAGGAGCTGGAGCACACGCGCGGGTACGTCTCCATGGGCGAAGGCATCTAAGCTGGTGACCGGCTGCGACGACGTATGCATGGCCGGTGCTAGAGTGAACTTGATTTGACTTTTCCGCCGGGGTCAGCCTGCTTGTCTTTCCTGCGATCTCTTGTAGCGGCCATGCTGGTGCTGCCTTGCGCCGCGCTGGCGGCTCCGCGCGTGCAGCCGGTTCCGGTTCCGGACGGGATGCGCTCAGACGCCTTCACCGTCAAGGTGAACGGAGTGCCCGTGCCCGTGGCGCATGCGGCGGCCAGCTACGCCTTTGCCAGCTTTGACATTACCGGTCCGGTGACCGTGGAAGTAACGGCCTCGGCGCCGGGCTTCTGGGACGCGGGCGTGGATATTCAGCCGTGGCGGCTGGGGCTGCGGCCCGCGCGCCAGGGGCAGACCATCCGCTTTGCGCTGAAGGGTCCGGCGAAGCTCTCCATAGCGCGGCCGGGCGACTTTCTGAATCACGCCAGCATGCTGTTTCTGTTTGCGGGCACGCCGCCCGCGCCGCCGCCGCGCGACCCCGCCGTGCATGTGTATCCGGCGGGCGTGTACCACCAGAGCCTGAATCCGAAGAGCGGCGAGACGCTGTATCTGCAGCCCGGCGCGTACTTTTTCGGCAGCCTGAACCTGTGGAAAGTGCAGGGCGTAAAGGTGCTGGGGCGCGGCACCATTGTCTACGACGGCCCGCAGGACCCCAACAGCGACCAGGGCTGGATGCAGAAGCCCGACTGGCACTGCATTGGTGCCATGGATGCCCGCGATGTGCAGATCACCGGGCTGACGTGCATCGTGCGCTCGCGCACATGGTCCATCCAGATGAAGGACTCGACGGGCTTCCTGTATGACGATGTGCGGGTGATCGGCGGCAACCCCGGCAATGCAAACCAGGACGGTATGGACTGGCTGGGCGGCGGCGATGCCATTGTGCGCAATGCGTTCCTGCGCACATCCGACGACGTGTTTGCCATGCAGGGCAACTGGGACGGCTATACCGAGGAGGACATGCTGCGCCCCGGTCACGACGTGCAGAACATCCTCGTCGAGAACAGCGAGCTCTCCACCAGCATCTCGAACATTGTGCGCGCGGGCTGGCCGCGGAAGACCTTCAACTCGCGAAACTTTACCCTGCGCAACTCCGACGTGCTGCACGGCGGAATCGGCGCCTGCGGACAGACCTTCGGGCTGCTGGGCTTCTGGGGCGCGGACGGCGCAAAGGGCAGCCACTCGGACTACACGTTTGAGAACGTGTGGCTGGACAACTGGTACTCGCTGGTGCAGCTGGAGCAGGAGGAGCCGGCGCTGCGCGGGTTCGCGTTCCACAACATCTGGGCGCTGGACCAGCCGCCGCTGGCCGCGTCCACGCTGGTGGGGCGGGTCAGCGGAGTCACGTTTGACAACGTGAAGCTGGGGCAGAAGCGGGCGATGGGGAACGCCGATCTCTCCCTTGCCGTGCAGGGCGGAGCGGCGCCGCCGGAGTACCTGTCGCCCTACGGGCCGGTTGCCGCCTTCACCGTGGAGCCGCCGGTGTTCGCTCCCGGCGACGAGGTCACGTTCACGGCGGAGGACTCGCCGCATACGCGGTTTACGTGGCTGTTCGGCGACGGCACTGAGGCGCATGGGCGGCGCGTGCGGCATCGCTTTCCGGATGCGCAGGGCACCGCGCTGGACGAGGTCAATGGCGCGGGCCGCTTCCGCGTGCTGCTGCACGCTGAGGACAACCTCATGCGCGAGGACTGGGCAGCGCAGGATGTGGTGGCCGTGGCGCAGTGGCACAATGCGGCCCAGGTGGCCGCGCCGCTGGTGCAGGGGCTGAACTGGCGGCTCTATCCCGGCGCGTGGACCGAGCTGCCCAACCTGAAGGCGGAGACGCCTGTCGTCGCCGGCGAGTCACCGGGCCTGCTGGCCGACTCGCAGGGCTTTACGCGCTACGTCACCGCGTGGGATGGCTACCTGGATATCCCGGCAGATGGCGGATACAACTTTGACCTGATGGGACGGGATGGCGGGCAGCTGGTAATCGACGGGATCGAGGTTGCCCGCACCGGCCCACCGTTTGCGCAGGTCTGCGGCTCGCCGGGAAACGCGGTGCGCTTTGCGCGCGGCTCGCTCGGGCTGCGCGCGGGCAGGCATGTGCTGCACGTGGAGGGGCTCACCTTCGCCAGCCAGGGACCTCCGCGGCTGCTGTGGGAGGGGCCGGGGTTGCCGCTCAGCGACGTGCCGCAATCGGCCTACAGCCACTTCCGCGAGGATGAGCTGCAAAGGGTGCCGGTGACGGTGGAGAAGACCGGCGACAGCGCGCATCCATGAACGGGCGGATTCGGAACAGGCGCCTTACTCGTAGCGCAGCGCCTCAATGGGGTCCAGATTGGCGGCCTTCCACGCCGGGTAGAT
>JAJYBT010000472.1 GCA_021778875.1 Acidobacteriota bacterium
TGGGTATGGAGACCCCGGCTGCGCCTGCCATCGTGATCGGCTGCGCGCTGCTCGCGAGTTACTACTTCGGCACGCGCGGGCTGGTGGACGTGACAACGATTTCCAACTATGCCAAGGGTATTTACGGAACGGCGATTGCGACCATGGGTATGCTGTCGTCCTCGGCCTACATCCTCGCCATGGACACCTTCGGCCCGATCACGGACAACGCCGGCGGCATTATCGAGATGAGCAACCAGCCAGACTCGATTCGTGAGAAGACCGACAAGCTGGACGCCGCGGGCAACACCACCAAGGCGCTCACAAAGGGTTACGCCATCGGATCGGCGGCCCTGGCGGCATTCCTGCTCTTCTCCGCCTACCTCGATACGGTGCACACGATCGTGAAGAACCGGGTGGCCACCTTCGGCGGTTTTGTGCCGCCGCACTGGAGCTTCTCTAACGTGAACCTGGCTTCCGTGCCCGTGTTTGTGGGCGCGCTGCTGGGCGCCATGCTGACCTTCCTGTTCTCGTCCATGGCCATCAAGGCAGTGGGCCGCGCAGCCCAGACGGTAATTCAGGACGTGCACCAGCAGTTCCGCGAAAACCCCGGCATTATGGAGGGTACGTCGCAGCCGGACTACGGCCGCTGCGTGCGCATTGTGACCGGAGCAGCCCTCAAGGAAATGGTTCTGCCCGGCGTCTTAGTTGTGGCCATGCCGCTCGTGGTAGGGCTCATCTTCCGCCACTTCGGGGGAGAATTTGACCCGACCATGACCGCTGGCCCGATACTGCGCGGCGTGCCCATCAACCTGAGCGGTGCTGAGGCGGTGGCGGCCCTGCTGATGGTCGGCACGATCAGCGGCATTATGCTGGCCATGCTCATGAACAACGGCGGCGGCGCGTGGGACAACGCCAAGAAGCTGATTGAGACCGGCATGCACGGCGGCAAACGCTCCGAAGCGCACAAGGCTGCCGTCGTTGGCGATACCGTCGGCGATCCTTTCAAAGACACCGCCGGCCCCTCGCTGCACGTGCTCATCAAGCTGCTGGCAACGGTGACGCTGGTGCTGGCTCCGCTGTTCCTCTAAACGATTTTCGCTGCAGGCATTGCAGCGGGACATAAAAAACGAGGGCGAATTCGCCCTCGTTTTTTATGTTGGGATCGTCCGCTTTGCTATGTCAGGCCGTGGACGGCAGAGACTTCTTCCAGCCGTTCCGCTTTGACCAGCTTGGACGTGGTAACAATCTGCCCCGTGTGGCGCTGGGTATGGTCCGCCAGATGCACCAGCAAGCCTCCTACGGTGGTGGGAAGCTGCCGTTTGCCGACGTTGCGCGGCTGGTCGAGATCGGCAGAGGCAAAGGCGCGAACGCGAGCTGTGGCCGCAGCCAGCCCAGCGTGGAACTCAGAGAAGAGCTGGTCGCGCGAGCAGCCAGTATCAGATTCAGTCTTGAGCGCCAGGATTTGCTCGTTCGAGAGCTGATTGCCTTCGGCATACGTAAGCAGGCGATCAAGCGAGCGCACAATGTGGCGCAGGTGGAAGGCGATGGTGGTGAGTCCGGACGGGGAAGCGTGGAGCTCGGACTCGCTGAGGTCCGCGGCCCAGTAATGCACGTCTTCATGCGAGAGTTCGAAGGCATGAAGGACAGCGCGCAGCACGGCAGGGAGTTCGGAGTGGGTTCCGCGGAGCCAGGGCTCAGAGTGTTGCTGTCTTGCGTTCATGTTTATAAACCCTCCCTCTTACGAAATTTTCGCACGACCAACGGGAGTGCCAGCAATGCCTGAGAATCGGAAAGGCGCGAAGCGCATGCGCCTGGACGGCCAGTCCTATAAACCCTCCCTCTTACGAAATTCTCGCACGACCACAGCCGGGTCGCGGTGCTCTCCGTCAACTTCCTCGTTCATCCTGCGCATATCTTCCTCGTTCACCTTGCCGGCCAAGGCGTTCAGAGCCAGGCGAATCTGCGGCCAGCGCTTGAGAGCCGCGTCACTTACCAGCGGAACCGCCTGATACGGCGGGAAATAATGCTTGTCATCCTTTAGGATGGTCAGCCCAAAAGCCTGGATGGGGCCGTCCGTCGTGTTGCCCGCGACCATATCCACCTGATGGTCATTGAGTGCCCGGTAGAGCAGCCCCAGGTCCATAGTGCGCGGCGGCCCGTCGAACTTGAGGTGATACGCGGCCTCCAGGCCGTGCAGGCCGTCCGGCCGCTGCTCGAACTCGTAGCCCACTCCGAGCCGCCAGTGCGGCGTATATTTTGCAGCCTCGCTCAACGTGGTGATGTGCAGGCGTCGGGCAACGTCGCCCGGAATGACCATCGCAAACGAATTGTTGAATCCGAGCGGCGGCCCCACGGTAACGTGGTAACGCTGCTGATACAGGCGGCTCACCGTGTCGAGAACCTGCTGCGGGTCCCTGTTTATCGGCTGCTTCAGAATGGCCGTCAGCGCCGTCCCCGTGTACTCCACGTAGGCGTCGATGCGGTGCGCGATCAGCGCCTGATTGCAAATGTACGATCCGGCGAGATAGAACCGCCGCTCGACATGGAGATGCGTCTTGGCTTCAATCTCCTGCGCCAGAAGCTCGCCCAGAATCACTTGTTCCGTGAAATTCTTGGCTCCGATGATGGGATGGTCAGCCCGAGGCGGCGTGCAGGAGGTGATGCAGAATATGAGCGCGAGAGAAAGAACGGCTTTGCAGAAGACCTTCATCTCAAAACGGCTTGACCACCGCCGTCCAGAACGCAGCTCCAAGAAACGACAGCGCAAAAATCAGCCAGGAGTACCAGCGGCGCGTTTGGAGAATCCATGCAAGTCCGAGCAGCGCCGCGCACGAAGCAATTACCAGCGCCCGGACGTCGAAGGCGGGATCGAACGCGAGCGGCAGATTGATCCGACTGCGGTGCACGAATCCCCAAATCGCAAACCCCGGAGCAGCAAAGCCGGTCAGGATGGCCGCCCAGGCAGAAAAGCGGCGTAGCGGTGCGCGCTCGCGCAGAAGAAGATAAACCAGCACGAGCGTGACCAGTACGACGGGCGCGGAAAACAGATAAATCCAGAAGTGCATGCAGGGGTTTCCTCGTTCCTGATAACAATACAGCCAATCGCGCCGAACGGCGCACGGATTATCTCGAACGTCCGCGCATCCAGTGTTCCAGCAGCCCGAGCGAGCCATCTGCGGCCAGCGCAAGCAGCGCGGCGGGAATGGCTCCGGCAAGGATGAGCCGGTTATCGACGGAAGCCACGCCGCGGAAGATCAACTCGCCCAGGCCGCCAGCGCCAACTGCCGCGGCAATCGTCGCGATGCCGACACACGTTACCGTCGCGGTGCGAAGCCCGGCCAGAATGAATGATGTGGCAAGTGGAAGCTCCACCTTGAACAGCCGCTGCGTGCCCGTCATGCCCAGCGCATGTGCTACCTCAACCACAGCCGGGTCAATCGCGCGAATTCCCGCATACGTGTTGCGAAGAATCGGCAGCACCGCATACGCCGTCAGCGCGACAATCGCGATGCGCGCGGCGCGCTCGCCAAGCCACGGCAGCGGCAGCAAAAATCCGAACATGGCCAGCGAAGGAATCGTCTGCAGAATGTTGGCGACTGCAATCACGGGTCCCGACCACCGCGTGGCGCGCGTCAGCCAGATACCCAGCGGCACGCTGATCGCCGTGGCGAACAGCATGGCGAACCCGGTGAGCCACAGATGCTCAACCGTAAGCTCGGCAATCTCGCCGCCGTATTGCGCCAGAAAGCCGGTCATGGCGATGCCTCGTCATCTTGAGCAGGACGGCTTTCTGTTTTCGCTTCGCTCTGTTCTACGCGATGAAAGGCCCGAACATAAGCCTGCACCTCCGGATGCGGCGAAGCCAGGAACTCCGCTGCCTTCAAGTGCGCCACCAGCCGTCCTTCCGCAAGCAGCACAATGTTG
>JAJYBT010000473.1 GCA_021778875.1 Acidobacteriota bacterium
TCGTAACTTGCAACAGGATCCGGCGAGCTGGCCGGCGCGTTCCAGGTCAACGTGACGCTATGCGACACAGTCTGCCCTGTGCCGCTCAGCGCAATCAGTACCGTCCCCGATGTGGAGGAGTTGCTGGAGATTGTAAGCTGGCCGGTCGCTGTGCCCGCCGTGGTTGGATCGAACTGCACACTGAGCGCCGCGCTCTGACCGGGATTCAAAGTGAGCGGGAACGTCGCACCCGCCACCGAGAAGCCAGCGCCGCTCACCGTCGCGCCGTTCACAGTCACCGCCAGTGTGCCCGTCGAGCTCAGGGTCACGGTCTGTGTCGAGGGAGTGTTCAGGTCCACGCTCCCGAAGTTGATCGTGGTGGCATTCACGCCAAGCGTCGCCACCGCTGCATTCAACTGCAGAGCGAAGCTTTGCGTCGCGCCCCCGCCCGATGCCTGCAGCGTGACTGTCTGAGCCGTCGTCACCGCCGTCGCGCTGGCCGCAAATGTGGCAGAGGTCGCATTCGCCGCAATCACAACGGAAGCGGGCACACTGACCGATGCACTGCTACTGGCAATCCCCACGCTGAAACCCGTACTCGGCGCAGGTCCATTTAGTCCAACTGTGCAGGTATCGCTTGCAGTCCCCGTCAGCGTTGTGCTGGCACACGACAAACTGCTCAGCGCAGCCGCAGCAGGCGGTGGTCCCGCTGAACCCAGTTGAAGCGCGAAGCTCGCCGAGCCGCCGCCCGAGGAAGCCTGCAGCGTCGCAGTCTGTGCGGAGGTCACGGACGCGATCGTGGCGGAAAATGTCGCGCTTGCGTTATTGGTCGAGATCTTCACGGAAGCAGGCACCGCAACAGCGGAGTTGTCGCTGGCGAGATTTACCGTGACGCCGCCGCTCGGAGCAGGCGTATTCAGATTGACGGTGCAGTTATCTGTTCCGGAGCCGGTAAAAGTTGCACTGGTACAGCTCAATCCGGATACGGCGGGTGCGGTCGTGTTGGCCCTCCTGCCAGAGCCTTTCAGAGAAATCGTCGTGCTTCCTTGCGTCGAAGAACCGGATGCGCGTTGCACCTGCGCGCTGGCTTGAGCGGAAGATGCGGATGTGATGATCGCCTGGGCGCTGATGTCACTTTCCGCGGAAGGCTGAAACACGATGTGGAGAGTGAGCGAACCCCCGGCCGGAAGCGTCATCGGCAAGGTCAATGCGTCTGTTATTTTGAACGATCCATCGGAAACATTGACTGCGGTGATCGAGAGTGGTTGCGCGCTCGTGTTCGTCACGGTTGCAGTCTGGCTGGCGGACTGCCCCACATCCAGAATGCCGTAGGAAAGTGACGTTGGCGAAGCCACCAGCCCCGTGCTGCTGACCGATGGATTGGCCACCAGGCCCGCGCCGCACCCGTTCAACAGCCCTAGCGGAAGCAGCGCAAACAACAGTACGGCCGCCCTACGCCTTCTGCATTTCGAAAGAAGCGGATGCCATCGGAGACTCGATTCAGCGAATCTATCTTTCGGCGCAACAGGCAATCGTGCCGAATTCGCCAGCATCGGTATGTCGCTTTTTTCCAGGTTTTGGGCCATACCCGTCGTTCCCTGACTCGTTGCGGCATGCTCCAGTCAATTTCTGCCAGTTGCACTCTGGCCTGAGTAGACGGTCCGCCGCGAAGCCTCGCCCAGCCAGATGTGATTACTTAAGTTACACTAAGTAACTCATTTCAATGGCTGGATAACTCCATAAATTTGTTGCAATTATGGATCATCATCCACTTTTCTCTTCAAAGGCTGAGGGAAGTCTAGGGCGAAATCCCCCAAAGGTGCAATGAGAATCGAAGAAAAGTAATCTACATAAGATTACTTAAGTGCGCATGATTTGGGGAGGGCTTCTGAGTTCTCTCGGACTCAACTGAAGTCCGGAAAACGGGTGAGTTGTGCGTTCACTCAGCGTCACGGAGAAATGAGGAAGCATGAGGCGCACGAGAGGCTGATGGCTGGCAAGATTCAACAGTCAGCTTCACTGCAGTAGAGAACCGGATTCAAATTCGCGCTGTCTTCACCGCGCGGAGCGATCCAGCAGCAGGCGGAATGGCCGGATGAGCACATGCATCCACCGGAGGGACGGCGGCAAAGGGAAAAATTCCTCGTCGCGGTCTGTCGGGCGCAGCATCTCCTTCGAAAAAACGAATTGGAGCAGGTCCGGGCGGTCCATCAGTCTTGCATGAAACGGCAGGATCCCCTTGAGTCCTTTCCTCGGCTGGTCGAAGAAGTCTCGTTCGAGTTTCTTGGCGATGCCACGAACAGATGGGAACGAATCTAATCTCTGCACCTTTTTCACCTGACTGCTCACGCCGCAAATCCCTTCCGCCAGCATCATCCCGAGCGCAACGGCCTTCCTCAAGCCAGCCTCCTTGGCCTCGGCTTCGACCCGGTTCCAGTCAATCACAGGTGAGACTCGCAGCAACTGCGCCACGTCGCACACCCAGTTGAGCCGCTCCCAGCGATGTTTGCTCCCATGAATGCACAGGAGAAGCAGCATCGTTTCCGCATCCGGCGGGCAAACTCTCCCTCCAGCGATCCCAATGGATCGCCAATGGTCGCCAATCCAGTCTAGGCCAATCGAATGGCGGTACCGTGTATGCACGAAATCCAGTTTCCAGCGGAGCTCAAGGACCATGCCGTCGGTGGGCCGCTCAAAGTGATATTCGAAGTAGTCTTCGGCAACCGGGTGCCCATCTGGCCGCAAGGGAGTCGTCAGCCTGTAGCCTCTTGCGAGAATGATGTCCGTTGCCGTCGCCAAATCTTCCCAGCGAATCAGCAGGTCCAGATCCCCAGCGGCCCGCAGCGTGTAGTCGCCGTAGATCTGAGCTGATAACGCCACGCCCTTGAAGGGCATTGCCTCGATCTTCTTAGCCTGGAAGGCGCTCAGGACCTGCAGCAACTCAACCGCGCGAGAGACGTTCAGCACGGTATGCCGCTCGCGTACCGATTCCAACGCCTGCGCCGCCTTCTCTGGCACCGCCGCGCCGGTCCCCACGAGCACGGCATGGCTGAGCGGCCCGATGCGGTGGGCCTCCACCAGCGCAATAAAACCATCCCAGTCTGTCACCGAATCAGTCGGCGCAGCCCCTGCCAGGGAAAGATTCTGGAGATCGCACCGTACAATAAAGCGGGCAAGGTCAACGTTCGCTTGATTCTGTGGCATACAGCTCCCGGAGCAGGCGCGTGCGGCTTCTTCTCAGCCTATAGCAGAGAGCCAGCAGGGGAGATCAATACAACTGCTGCATCAGATCCAATCGGCCGTACTCATGTATCTTTTTTGTAGATGTTTGGCGGCGGCTCCAAAGCATGGAGATGAACCGCCTTCCCATCAGTGAGAACCCTAGCCAGCAGGAGTCCTACTTCGCAATGACGCAGTTTCAGTCCGTTCTTGTCACCGGCGGAGCCGGCTTTATCGGGTCCAACTTCGTCCTCCACATCCTCTCCGCCAGCGCCGATGTTCGCGTACGGAATCTCGACCTGCTCACTTACGCGGGAAATCCGGAGAACTTGGCCTCCGTCGCCAGCGACCCGCGCTACAGTCTCACCCGCGGCGACATCTGCGATGGCGCTCTCGTGCGCTCGCTGCTCGCGAGATTCCAACCTGACGCCATCGTCCACTTCGCTGCCGAGAGCCATGTCGACCGCTCCATCACCGGCCCCGACGCCTTCGTTCGCACCAACGTGCAGGGCACCTTCACGCTGCTCGAAGAAGCTCGGCGCTACTGGTCTGCGCTCGAAGAAGATGCCCGCCTCCGCTTCCGCTTCCTGCACGTCTCTACCGACGAGGTCTATGGCACTCTTGGCCCCGACGATCCCGCATTCTCCGAGACCACGCCCTACGCGCCCAACAGCCCCTATGCGGCCTCCAAGGCAGCGTCGGACCACT
>JAJYBT010000474.1 GCA_021778875.1 Acidobacteriota bacterium
GGGGCGGACGTCAGTGGTGGACAGGTCGTCGCGATAAAACTGAATGTCGAGCATGCCGGTGTCGATGGGGTGTTTCTCGATGCCGGCGATCAGCTTTGCCAGGCGCTGGGCGAGCGGAATGCCGCGCCGCTTGATGCCGACGAGCGCAAGGTTTTCGCTGCCGTTGCTTTTCTCCACGATTTCGTGGGCCAGGCGCACCAGTGTGCGCTCGATTTCAGAGGCGGACATCAGCCTGCCCTTGGTGCGCAGGACGGGTTGCTGCAGCGTTTCGCTCATGTGTGCTCTCTCGCCGGATGATACGAGGGTTCTCCGCTCAGGGCAAGTTGTGGAGAAGTGGAACCGGGTGAAGAAGGCAGGGCAACGCCTTGTAATAGACGCACTTTCGCTGCTTGCGGCAGGGCTAGACTTCGGGCCGCCGTCTGCGCGCCAGCATGCGGGCACCCACGGCGCCTCCGCCTGCGGCAAAGAACAGCAGGAAGAGCGAATTGACGGCAATGCCGAATGTCTCAATGCCTGCGTGTCCCCAGGGCGACATCATCCACACCTGCACCTGGGTGCGCAGCGCGACAGCCTCGGCATGCGCCGCATCGGATGAACCCATGCCGGCGGTCCACTCCTGGGCCATTTCCTGACTCATGCTGACGCGGGTTTTCCAGTCCGCGTCGATCTGGCTTGACTGGTGGAGAACAAATCGCTGCACGAAGAGCGCACCTCCGCTGGTGGCAAATGCGAGCCACGCAGCGAGCAGGCCTGTGACCAGGCCGATGCGGGCGCCTGCGCCGATTGTGATCCAGGCGGGGCGCTGGTTGCGCATGTAGAGGAGAACGGCCCAGGCCGCGGCACCGGCCATCCAGAAAAGCCCGAGCACACCCACGGGCGAGATGGCGCTGGAGAGCAGCCCGGCAGGTATCGCAAAGGTAATGGCCGCGCGCATGGCCGGCTTCCAATCAATGGTGCTCGCATCGCGCGCGGCTCCGGCCTGGGGCTCAGGCACAGCCTGCCCGCTGGCGCCTTCTTCCTCATAGACCAACTGCGGCAGCCCGCAGTGCGGGCAAAAGCAGCTTTCGGCCTGGGTGGTCTGGTGGCAACGGGTGCAGGTAGTTTCCATTCTTCTTAAAAGCCTATAGCATTTCCGCGCCTTCGCGTACGCGAAACCTTGGCGCGGGATGCCGCTGCCTGGTTGAGCGGGGTGTTTTTCGACGATGCGGGCGCACGCGAGCGGTGATTTGAGCCGGATGGCCTGTGCCGATTTGAGTGGGGATAGGCGCAGCGTGCAGCAAAATCCAAAGGGGCTATGGCTTTGTCGAGTGCGGGTGGCGGGGCTCTGCGAAATTCAGTTTGAGTGCATGAACAATGAAAGCATACTGCCGCCTGGCGCAGGCGTGACAGCGCAGGGGATATTGCAGAAGCAGGAGATGAGGCAGGTCAGTGGTACGAAGGCGCGAGATGCGAAGATCGGATCTGCCGCAACTTTTGCAATCGATGTGCATGCCAACCTCGAGCGCCAGTTCCGCCTATCTGGCGTGACGGCAAGTGGAAGCTTAGGCGGACCCGGCGCGCGATGCAGGGTCTCGCGCTCCAGAAGCAAGGATGATTGTCGAGCCTGCGGCGCCTGCCAGTCAGTTTGACATATGGAGCGCGCAATTCATACGGGGAAAAGCCGATTGCATCGGCTTTGCAGCGTTCGCCGGGACTCCGGGGCTCGCGCTTGTTCTTCAAGCTCTGCCGATTATGGGTTCCTGCACTTCAGCCAATCCGGCAAGCCTGGCGGTCACGATTTCTTCAGTTGCTTTGACGACCTCTTCAAGGGTCATGCTGGTGGAGTCCAGCAGGATGGCGTCCGGGGCCGCCTTGAGCGGCGAGTCGGCGCGGCTGCGGTCACGCTCGTCGCGTGCGCGCAGGTCTCGGATGACTTCTTCCGGCTTAACGGCCGGCTGGGGGCCAAGCTGGTCAAAGCGGCGCATGCCCCGGACCTCAGGGGCCGCATCCAGAAAGATCTTGACCTCGGCGTGCGGAAAGACCACGGTGCCGATGTCGCGCCCCTCCATGACCACGCCGCCGCCGGCGCCCATTTCCTGCTGAAGGCGGACCATCCATGCGCGAATGGCAGGGAAGACGCTGACGCGCGAGGCGGCATCGGTCACGCTCTGATCGCGAATCAGCGCGGTTACGTCCTCGCCGTCGAGCAGGACGCGGTTTTCATATCCGCCGGCTTCGAGGCGGATATGAGTCTCGGCGGCCAGTTTCTCAAGTTCTGCGACGGAATCGAGCTGGAGGCGCGCGCGCAGGGCCTTGAGAGCAAAGGCGCGGTACATCGCACCTGTTTCAAGATTCAAGAGGCCAAAGCGCCGGGCCAGGCGGCGCGCAATGGTGCTCTTGCCCGCGCCGGCGGGTCCATCGATAGCTACGATGATGTTTCCGGCAGATGCCGGGGCGCGCAAGGGTTTTTGAACGGGGCTCATCCGCGTTTTTTGGATCCCTGCCTGGACCGGGCGGTAAAGCCGTAGCGCTTGGTGTTTCCTGCGCCAGCCTTGGCGGTCATGGCCGGTTTGCGGTTGCCGCGGGCAGCACCGCGCGCATCGGGTCGTGCATCCTTGCGTGGGGCGCTGACGCTGCGGGAGAGACTGCCGCTGCGGGTGGACGCGCCAGGCTTGGCGGAGGATTTTGCCTTGGGGCCGTGGCCGTTGCGCTTGCTCCACGCCGGGGCGGCAGACTTCGCGCTGGGCTTGGTGCGGGCAGACGAGGATGATGGACGGGCCTTGGCGCCGTTGGAGCGCGCGCTGCTTTTGGAGCCCGCAGCGGGATGGGAGCCGTTCGATTTGCCGTTGGATGCGCCGTGCGCGCTCTTGGACGCGCCCTGGCTCCAGCGCGCGCCTGACGCGGGCCGGGATCCGTTGGAGGTACGCGATGCGGCAGGCCGGGCATCTGAGCTGCGCCGTGCCGGACGGCTGCCGGAGGAGGCTTGCGCGGACTTGCGGTCGCGGCTGAGAGAGGCCGGGCGGCTGAAGTGGGGCCTTGCTGCGGCAGGCTTGCCCGCTGCTTCGGGCTTGCGCGCAGGGGTTCGCGCCGAGTGGGAACTGGCGGGCCGGTGCTGCTCAGCGTGCGCGGCGGGCGCGGGCGAGTGGGCCGGACGGGCGGCAGGCAGCTCCGGCGCTTCGTCTTCGTGCTCCCTGTTGTGCATGAAGTAGGCCGAGGCCGGCATGTATGAGCTTGCGTAGGTGGTGGGCGTGACGGCGAACTCCGGCAGCGTGCCTGCGACGTAGAAGTGCGGCGAGTGGCCAAGAGAAATGGTGTGAACCTGCCGGGTGGCTACCAGGCCGCGCAGGACTTCGCGGATCTTGCTGCGCGCCGTGAGCGGAGACAGGAAGAGTTCGACTTCTTCCATGCTGGCCGCAATCACGGCCTGCAGGTAGATGGAAGCGAGCACGGAGATGGCTGTGACCTGAGAGGTGGACGCGCCTTCGGCAATCGCTTTCTGGAATCGATGACGGAGCAACTGCCACCGGGCAGGCTGGCCGGGCGCAGAAATGACGGGAATGATGCGCAGTTGCTGCCAAAGCTCGGTGATGGCGCGGAGCACGGCGGACTCGCTGACCTCGCGACCCAGCGCCTGCTTCAGCTGCGCGATGGTGGCGTCGCCTGTTGTTTCCAGCAGCTTGTAGGCCTGCACGGCCAACTGTGAAACCTGGCGCGAGCCGGTGAGTTGAGGGCTGCGGCGCCAGTCACGGTCACCCCGCAGGGCATACACGTAGGGCAGAACCCAACTGGCTACGACAAAGTCGGGCTGCTCTCCGGGCTGACCCAGCAGATTGAGCCGGACTGCCACGCCTTCCGTCTCAAGGCGGACCAGCAGCTCCTCAGCCGTGGCGATCTGGGGCGGGTCGGGAGTGATATCCCGCTGGCC